>NZ_JADPKQ010000072.1:0-37794 GCF_023074015.1 Bradyrhizobium sp. 142 | reverse complement strand
TCGAGCCCTTCCAGGAAGAGCGTCCAGAGGCTCAAAGGCAAAATCGATGGGCTTCTGGTCTCCGGCAACAAAGATCCGTGGCCTGAGGTACGCGACCAGTTGAACCGACTTCTGCGCGGCTGGTCGAGTTACTTCAGCTACGGCACCCGGCTGATGGCCTACCGGGCGGTCGACAATCACGTCTATGATCGCGTGCGACACTTCCTGCGAAGACGGTGCAAGGTGCAAGGACGCGGCACACGAAGGTTCCCCGCTGACCATGTCTTCGGGCCCGCCGGCGTGCTGCGGCTCCGCCGCGTGCATCTGGGGCCGCTGCCGCGTGCCATGTGATGAAACCAGTCGGAAAGCCGGATGCCGGAAATCGGCACGTCCGGTTTGATGAGCGGGGAGAGGAAACGGGACGTTGCCGCACGGCCCATAGTCACCGCGCCTCTCCTCGACTCTACCCATCGGGCTATGGGACATTCGCGAAAGTGATCTTCCGCACGCCGGAATGTCTGGAATCGTGCAAGAAATCCGTCGAAACCGAGGTCAAATCGAACCCGGCCAACTTGGGGATCGACCAACCTCTGATCTATAGTTTGAGCGGACCAGGTCCGCATCCCGAGGTTGCCGTGAACGATTTGCAATGGGCCCCGATCGGTCCGCCCCAACCGATCCCTCCACCGCTGCCGCCCACGCGGGTCGACTTCACCGGCGATCGTTCCGGGTTTCGCAAATTGGTCACCAAGGGTGCGATGCTCGAGCTCGTCACCTTCGGCTTCTACCGCTTCTGGCTGGTGACCGACATCCGCCGTCACCTCTGGTCGAACACGTCGATCGACGGTGACGCCGCCGAATATACCGGGCGGGCTAAGGAGCTTCTGATCGGCTTCCTCATCGCGCTCGCGATCCTGGTGCCGATCTATCTCGCCTATTTCCTGATTGGCATTGAGTTCGAGCGTTGGCAGGGCTTTGCCTCGACGCCGCTGTTCATCAGCTTCTACGCCTTCGGCCAGTTCGCGATTTTTCGCGCGCGGCGCTATCGGCTGACGCGCACGGTCTGGCGCGGCGTTCGGTTCTGGATGGACGGCTCGGGCTGGACCTATTCGCTCCGCGCCATGCTGTGGGGCTTGCTCGTGTTCCTGACGCTCGGCCTGGCGCTGCCATGGCGCGTGGCGTCGCTGGAGCGCTACAAGATGCGGCACACCCATTTCGGCGATCTGCGAGGCGATTTCGAGGGCGACGGCTGGCAGTTCTTCAAGCGCGGCTGGTGGCTATGGCTGCTGAGTCCGGTCGCGCTGGTGATCTTCCCGCTTGCCCCGTTCTTCTATGCCCAGTTCAAGGCGCGCGAGTGGCGCTGGTGGCTCGATGGGATACGCATTGGCGGCGTGAGCCTGTCCTCGAATTTGCCGACCAACGCGTTCTATGGCCTGTACTGGAAGGTGATCGGCTGGTGGCTGCTGCTCTCGACCATTTTTGCTGCCTATCTCGGCGGCGCGACCATGCTTGCCGTCCAACTGAGTGGCCTTTCGGCCGAGCAGGTGTTCGGGCCCGACAATGCCTCCAAGAGCATTCCGATGCTGGTGATGATGGTCATCGGCTATTTTGCCGTCGCTCTTGCGATCAACATCATTATGCGCATCTATCTCCAGCGCGATCTCTGGGTGAAGGTGCTGGAAACTATCGAGGTGCACAACATCGCGGCAGCTGCCGACGTGCGCGGCAGCGGCGAGCTCGCCAGCGCGCTCGGCGAAGGTTTTGCTGACGGGCTTGATGTCGCGGGATTTTGAATTGTGAGTGAAATGTCCGCCGAAGCTGTCGCGCAGTCGGCAAAGCCGACGATCTTCTTCGACGGCGTATCCAGTCGCAGGCGACAGGTCACGCTGACGCTTGGTGACGCGCTTGAGATCGCCGACGCACTCGAGATCGCCGAGCCGGGCGAGGCCGAGGGGCCGCGGACGATCGCGCGCTGGCCCTATGCCGACATCCGTCGCGCCGACAGTCCGGCCGGAATCCTGCGTCTTGCCGCGACCTCCGCGCCGCCGCTGGCACGGCTCGAGATCCGTGATGCCTCGCTCGCAGCGGACTTGGTCGCGCGCTGTATCCGGCTCGACGAGCACCAGACCACGCGCCGCGGTATTGCGAAGATCGTCGGCTGGTCGATGGCCGCCGCCGTTTCCATCGTCTGCGTCGTGCTGTTCGGCGTGCCGCTCGCAGCCGACCGTCTCGCCCCGCTGGTGCCCAAACCGGTCGAACGGCGGATCGGCGATGCCGCCGAGGTCCAGGTGAAGACCATTTTCGGTCGCGGCGTGTGCGAAGATGCGGCGGGCAAGGCTGCCTTCACGAAACTCGTCAACCGGTTGCGCGATGCCGCCGGCCTCGACGACGATTCCATGACGGCGGGCGTGCTGCCGACCTCGGTGCCGAATGCGTTTGCGCTGCCGGGCGGCAAGGTCTTCGTGATGCAGGGCCTGCTCGACAAGGCGCAAAGCCCCGACGAGCTCGCCGGCATCCTCGCCCACGAGCTCGGCCATCTCAAGCATCACGACAACATGCGCGGGCTGATCTACAACGGCGGCACCTCGTTCTTGATCGGCCTGTTGTTCGGCGACGTCACCGGCTCGTCGGCCGTGATCTTCGCCTCGCGCAGCGTAGTTGAGGCCTCCTATTCGCGAGAGGCCGAGACGGCGGCCGACACGTTCGCGATCGAGATCATGCACGCGCTCGGCCGTTCACCGAAGCCTGCGGCCGAATTGATGTTCCGCATCACCGGCAAGGAAGGCGGTAGCGGCTTCACGATCCTGGCGAGCCATCCTCTGACTGAGGACCGTCTCGCCCGCATGACCAAGGAAGACCGCCCCGCCAGCGGCCCGCCGCTGCTGACGGACAAGGAGTGGCAGTCGCTGAAGTTGATTTGCGGCAGCGGGAAGATTTAGGGCAAGTTGCTATAATCAGACGGCCTTACGGGGAAGTCTGTTTCACCGCCAAATCTGATCGAAAATGTTCCGGTCTACTGATACTCGGTAAGGAATTCCGTCGTATCGAGCGGCTTCGGGATCGAGATCTTCACCGTCCTTTCCGGATTTTGCCTCACGACGTACATGTCGATGAGCTTTGCCCCCGAGAGGGATCGTTCTACGGTCGCGCCAGTCTTCATGTTGATCGCCGTCGCTCCGCAGTCCCGGAAATCCACCGTGCCATAGTCCGGAAGTGGCATCGGGGTGGGATCGGGCGGGATCGCCGGTCTCTCCATCACCCATTCTGCTGTCGCTCCTCTAACTTTGAAGGGAATCCCGCCGTTGGCCGGGGGCGGCGCGCTCTGAAAGAATTGTACGACGCGGCCAGTCGTAATGTTCGTGATCACGAACGACACCCCGGCGCGATCAGCGGCCACCTGCATGTAGCACATGATCAGATCGCCAGGATGAATCGTCGGTGCAGCGAGCTTGATTGGCAGTGCCTGGGTTCCGAGGCCCCTGACCCACCACTGCCACCACGCGAAAAACGACCTCGTCGGGATGCCCATGTTCGGCTCGATATTTTGTGCCGTGCCAAACTGCGGAAGAGTCGACATGTAGTACCGACGCTGTCCGTCAAAACCGATCCATGTGGAGCTGAGATCCTTTTCGCCGGGCCTCGCGCCGGGCGGAAGGTTCGGCGTCGGAACCTGAAACTTCGTCCAAATCGACGAAAATACCATACCATCCCTGGGCGTGATGTAGGCGCCAGACCAATTGAGGCTGGTTTGCCGCCGCGGCGATTCCCAGAAAAATCCGCGGATCTGTGTCGCGACGGGAGGAAGTATGTCGAAAGCGAATTGCTCGAATGCCAGCGACGTGGCGAACATCCGTTGCCAAAATGCGTATTCGGTCGGCTGAAATTTCGGATCCGGCCGCATCGGAAACCCGAACTTCTTCAGGTCTTCTTGTCGCGCCTGTAACGGGTCGAACCCTCCCGGAGGTGGAGTGCTCGTTATCGAAGCGTCGACGAGCTTCCTTAGGGCGCCGACGTCCAATCGGGGATGCAGTGCTTGCTCGACACTCATTGCCATTCCCCCGCTGCGGCGGCAATCGCCTGATCGAACATTGTCACCGTGCCTGCTGTCAGGATGACGGTATCCATCAAATCCGCCAGCCTGGCACCGCCTGCGGAGTCTCCGGCGTAGTGCAAACCGGCGATCTCCCGGTTTCGCGCGATCATGTCCGCCAGAACCGTCAAGTCAGCGCTCCATACGATCTGGTCAGCCGCAGGCATCGGATTCGGCATCGATGCCGTTGCGGCAAATATCCTGAGCATGCAGTTCTTCATCAAATGCGCCTGCGTGGAATGCCCGCTCGGCCAGGATGAGTGGCCGGGGACGGGGATAGGCGGCAGCAATGCGGGACAGATTTGCGCTGGTCGGGGCAAGTCGTATTTGTCCTTGAGATACAATGCTGCAAACGATCCGATCAGGCTGGCGATGTTCAATACGCGCCAGGTTTGCGGATGCGATTCCGGCCGGATCGTCAGCACGGCCAAAAAATCAGAGAAGAATTCGCCGTCCTGCGACAGGATGAGCCCCATGGCATCCGGCCGTTCGTCCCGAGCGGCGAGTACAAGGTCATCAATTTGGCCGTTGAAGTCGGCGACAAGGGCGTTCCGAATATTTGTGAGCATGGGATCCGCATCGACGGTCGCCGCCCAGTTGGGGACCTTGGCCAACATCTCATGCAAGACGCGCCACGCATACCAGTTCGCCGACCATTGCCTGTTGCCGAAGAACGCCGGCGGGATTCGCCGCAGCGAGCCAAGGTCACTCATCCCGCCTGGGGCAAGTCTTGTGACGAATGGTAAGTCGACCCGGTCGGAGATGAACCAGCCAACACCTCCGATGTTGCCGGTGTTTCCGGTGTTGCCCGTGTTGCCCGTATTCCCGGTATTGCCTGTGTTGCCCGTGTTACCTGTCATGACGTCTCCCCTTTTTCGAAAGTTGTCGCCAGCAGTCAGCGTCAGTCGGGAAGCCCCGCGGATCGGAGGTGCCCGAGCCAGGTTTCCAATGCAGCGCCGCGAAATGGGCAGCGTCTCGCATAGGATGATACGCGGAAATCCGGTTGAATTTGCAGGTAGCGATGCGCGGCCTGCGCGGCCTCCTCGTGTCGGCCCAACGCGCCGAGCGTGACGATGAGAAGGCGCTGATTGAAACGGATGAGCCCGTTGCGGCTCACCGCGCTGCGCACCCACTCCAATGCCTGCTCGTAGTCGCCATTTACGTAGTGAGCCTGCCCCAATAGTCCCTCGTGCCAGAACGAGCGGGCGTCGAGGGGGGAAAGCCGCACGCCCTGCTCGCCTTGGCGCACGGCCGCGGGGCCGTCACCCAGAAAGCCCGAAGTCGCGCTTGCCATGGTCCAGGCCATGGCCGAACTCGGGCCAGCGGCAATCGCGCGCTCCAGCGCGATCTTTGCCTTCTGAAAATCACCGAGCAAAAATGATTGGACGTGGCCATACACCGCCAACGCGAAGGCATCGTCGCCGCCTCGTGTGATGGCCTCCGTCGCATATTTGGCGCCAGCGATGGCGTCGCCATCCGGATCCGCCGATCCGATCTCTCCGATTCGGAACACGTACCAGAGAGCGGCATAGGAATAGGCCAAGGCATAATTGGGATCATGCGATATCGCCTGCTCGAGCAGGCCCCGCGCCTTCGAAAATGAATCGTAGTCCATTCGGTACAACAGATCGAATGCCTGCAGCACGAGTTCGTAGGCGGTCAAATTCTGGGGATGCTTGCGCATCGCTCGCATCAATTCCCGCTCGCGCACCTGCGGCGCGATCTGTCTTACGACACTGATGGCAATCCGGTCCTGAAGAGCAAACAGTTCGCTGGGGTCGCCTTCGTGCAAATCCGAACGAATGACCTCTCCGGATTCAGCGTCACTGAGTTCGGTCACGATACGGACAGCTGTCGCCGTTCGTTGCACCCCTCCATAGAGGACGTAACGGACGCCGAGCTGACGGCCGATTTCACGCACGTCGATATTGCGGCCGCCGAAGCCGAGGCTTGCGCCTCTCGATACGACGAAGAGCTCCTTGAGTCCGGCGAGGCCGCGGATGATGTCGTCAACAACACCATCGGCGAAATAGGCCTCGTCAGGGTTGGAGAGATTCATTCGAAACGGCAAAACGGCAATCGATGGGCGCGGCTCCTGACCCGCGGGAGCTTCCCCGACAAGCTTTGCGGGTTGCGTGGGCGGGTGGAGCGCATACACACGAACCGGTCGACCCATATTGCGAAGATGCAGATCGCCGAGATCTATGACGTTTACGTCGAAATCCTTGCCAAGCTGCTCGGCAATTGCGCCCGAAACGACGATGCCGCCCGCCTGCGCATAGGTTTGAAGACGAGCCGCAATATTTACGCCTTCGCCATAGACGTCATCTTTCTCTACGATGATGTCGGCCGCGTTCAACCCCATGCGAAAGCTGATGCGCTGATCCGCGGGCATCCCCGCAGTATTCGCGGCGACCGATTCCTGAAGCGAAAGAGCGCAGCGCGTCGCGTCTCGCGCGGTATCGAAGGTTGCCAGGAAGCCATCGCCGGTATTCTTGACGATCGTTCCGTGAAGCGCCGCAACACCGGGGTCAAGGACCTCCGAACGCAGCTGCATGAGCCGCGTGTGAGTGTCTAGCTCGTGCGCTTCCATCAATCGGGTATACCCAACCACGTCGGCTGCGAGGACTGCCGCTAGACGCCGATGAACTCCCGGCACGGATGGGGTCATATGACTGATACTTCTATGTAATTCTATGAATGCGTCCGCAAAATCAAAAACAACCGATGACCAGCCTCGAGAAGGATACCTTCATCGCGGTCGCAAAGGAAGGGAATTACAATCTGAGCAAATCGTGGGTGCGCTGCACATGACCAGCGAGACGTGCCCCACAATTTTCAGTTGCAGCAGAGAGACTGAATCGGTGTTGCGGTTCCCGCGTCAGACACCGCGGCACTCGCTGACCTCGAAATCTCATCGCGTCCCGTAGGCCCGGTCGCCGGCATCGCCGAGACCCGGCACGATGAAGCCGTTTTCGTCGAGCCCTTCATCTACAGCGGCCGTCCAGATCGGGACGTCCGGATGCAGCCCACGCAGCCGCTCGAGTCCTTCCGGAGCTGCGATCAGGCAGGCCAGCCGAATATCCTTTGCGCCGCGCTCCTTCAGCCGATCGATCGCGGCAACGGCCGTGTTGGCGGTCGCGACCACCGGCGTCACCACAATCGCCAGGCGCTCGCTAAGATCGGACGGCGATTTGAAAAAGTACTCGACCGCGGCAAAACTGTGCGGCTCGCGGTAGAGCCCGATATGCGCGACGCGCGCGGTCGGGACCAGATCCATCATGCCGTCGACGAAGGTGGTGCCGGCGCGGAGCATCGGCACGAACACCAGCTTCTTGCCGGCGATCTTGGCCGAGTGCATGCGCGCCAGCGGCGTGTCGACGACGACGTCGGTGAGCGGCAGGTCGCGCGTCACCTCGTAGCACAAGAGCATCCCGATCTCCTTGATCAGCTCGCGGAATGACTTGGTCGAGATGGATTTGTCCCGCACCAGGGTCAGCTTGTGCTGAACCAGCGGATGATCGACGACGGTGACGCCTTCCATGATCGGATGCTCCTGAGTTCACAAACGCGGTGCATGAGGCTCGTCAACCTCTCCCGCGTGCGGGAGAGGTCGGCGCGAAGCGCCGGGTGAGGGCTCTGTCCTCTTGGGGATTCTCGACTGCGGTGACACCCTCTCCCCAGCCCTCCCCCGCAAGCGGGGGAGGGAGCGCACCTGCTTCGCGGCATCCATCGCGTCTGATTGCATCATGCTCTAAAAAACCGTGCCGTCACTAATTACCTTGAGCGGCGGCGCGCCGTCACTTCGGCGCGCGAAGGCGATGGCCCGGCCGGCCGCCCAGGTGCCGCCTTCCAGAATGCTGGCGAGCGGCAGTGACTCCGACGTGCGGCCGAGTTTCGCGCGCACGAGGTCTGCGAGCCGGTCCAGCAGCGCGACGGTGAGGGCGCGCCACTCCACGACAAGCAGCGAGTCGATCGCATGCGCGCGCTCGGCATCAGCGGGATCGCGCAGGCGAAGCACCTCGTGATCGACGAACAGCCCGCCATTGCGGTATTCGGCGAGCCCGGTCAGGCCGTCGATGTCAGTGACCTCAAATCCGGCGCGCTGGAGCGGCTCGATCAGCGAATAGCTCAGCCATTGCGACAGCTTGTGCAGCGGCACGAGGCCCGCGGTCGCATCATCGGCCTTGATCGCCGGATGGCGCCAGCAATCGCCGAGCGGAACGCCGGCAAGTTCAAGCCGCGACGGCCAGATCGGTCCGAGCTGGTTCAGCACCGCGGACACGATAGCGGGCGCGGGAAGCGCGCCGTCCGTCGCCTGCGCCGCGACGTGATCGAACAAGCCGCCCGGCCGCGGCGTGTCGTGCAAGCCGAAAACATCCGCACGCTCCGCCACTAGCCGTCCCAGTCGCCGCAGCAGATCCGTGCGTCCTTCGAGACCGAGCAACGGATTGGCATCGCTCACCTGGAAGGCAGACGTGAGCGCGGTGAGCGGCAGTTTTGCGAGCACATCCGCATCGACCCTTAACGGCGCGCGCGCGTCGCCCGAGAAGAGGCCGCTCGCGAACATGTCGAGGCTTGCGATCGCGAGCCCCTCGGATCGGCCGATACATTCTCCCGTGAGCGCATCGCGGTATCGCCAGGCGGGTCCGGCGCCAGCATCGAGCAGCACGCTGACGATCGCGAGGTCGAATTCCGCGCGCGCCCGCGCCGCGCGGTCCGGCCAGGACGTCACGTCGGCAAGGCGCGCACAGCGATCGACTCCGCCAAGCACGAAATGCCGCCAGCGCGCATGAAAGGGAATGTCGAGCGTCGGATAGGCCCGGCGCGTGACCGCGACCACGGCGTCCGCGACACTGTCCATCCGATCGAGATCGACTGTGAAATGGCTTAAGCCGTCGCGCAGGCCGAGTTCAAGCATCTGCTCCGCACGCGCGCGCACCGCCTCAGCGCTGAGGAGCGAGCGGGCCGGTTGTTCTGGGGCGTCCGCCATGACGTTCAGTATTTTTCCAGCGAACGCCCGACTATGTCGTTCACGTCCTTTTCAGTCACATCGTCGCCGGAATAATAGCCGGCGGCCTTCTTCGCGGCGATCTCGACATAGGCATCGGCGGGAATCAGCTCCGGCGGGATCGGTACGCGCTCGACGATGTCGATGCCCTGCGAGGTCAGCGCATCATGTTTCATGTCGCTCATCGACAGGAAGCGGTCGATGCGCTTTAAGCCCAGCCAGTGGATCGTATCCGGCATCAGCTGCTGGAAGCGCGCATCCTGGACCCCGGCGACGCATTCGGTGCGCTCGAAATAGGCGGCGGCCGCGTCGCCATCCTCCTGGCGCTTGCGGGCATTGTAGACCAGGAATTTGGTGACCTCGCCGAGTGCGCGGCCTTCCTTGCGGTTGTAGACGACGAGCCCGAGGCCGCCATCCTGCGCGCCGCGCGCCGATTCCTCGATGCCGTGGATGAGGTAGGGTCGGCAGGTGCAGATGTCGGAGCCGAACACGTCGGAGCCGTTGCACTCGTCATGCACGCGGCAAGTGATTTTGGTGCGATGGTCGGGCAGCTTGGTCACGTCGCCGAACATGTAGACGGTGGTGCCGCCGATCGGCGGCAGGAACACCTTCATGTCCGGCCGCGTCACCAATTCGGGGAACATGCCGGCGGTCTGCTCGAACAGCGTGCGCCGCAGCTCGGTCTCGCCCGTGCCGAAGCGCTCGGCGAGGCCGGGCAGGTACCAGACCGGGTCGATCGCGATCTTCACCACGGACACGCTGCCATTGGCGTGCACGACCTCGCCGTCGGCGCGGAGCCGTTTTGCGGCAAGCGCCTCGCGGATCTCCGGCAGGTCCAGCCGCGCGCGCGTCACCGCGATGCTCGGCCTTATGTCGCAGCCCTCCGCAATCTCCTTGCGGAAATTCTCGGCGACGAGGTGGCCCCAGGGATCGAGCGCGACGATCTTGGCCGGATCGCTCCACTGCGGAAACGGCCCGATGGTCGCGGCAGGAAAGGTGTTGGTGAGGTCGGGACGGCGGATCGGATCGAGCGCGCCCGCGGAGACGGCGAGCGCTCGATACATCGCATAGGATCCGCCATGGCTGCCGATCACGTTGCGATCCTGCGCGCGCGACACCGTACCGATGATCGGACCCCTAGCCCGCGCATCCGCGGCACCCCAGTGGATCGGAAAGGCGGCCTTCCTGCCCGGCTCCGGATGGGAGGTGAGGCGGATGTGGTCGGTACGGTTCGCGCGGCTCATGACCAAACTCCCAAAAAGCCAACGGCCCGCCGCTCGGACGGGCCTGGCTCGGTCGCGCTGCCGGTGCTGAACACGGGTCACGCGAGCTCAATCAAACATATTGTAGCGGGCAGTCGCGACAGACAAGTTAATCGTGCGGCACCGGCCGGGCCGTTCGCGGCCAAAATCTCCTCATCAGCGCGCCGGCAGGGGCACGCCCTGAACTCGGCGCCCTCGCGCCGGCCGGCTCGCCACGATCGGCTTAAGGGGTTGAAGTATTTCTATTTTTCATGTTTTCAAGGGGCGGTGCATGGTTTGTCCGGCCGGCGCCCTATCCTGGACAAAACGTGTAATCAGACCAATCGTACAGATCGCCTTCGCCTTGGAGACCGCCATGCCTTCCGCCAGCTACATCGACCCCCGCAACGGAAAGCTCTATCCGCTCGACCAGCCGCGCTGGTGCTCGGACGAGCGCACGCCGCTGCTGGTGACGCCGGGGGCAGGGATATCGCGGGACGAGATCGAGGGCCGCACGCGATCGCTCTGGCGCTACCGGGCGGCGCTGCCGGTCGAGATCAAAAGCCCGATCACGCTCGGCGAAGGCTGCACGCCGCTGGTCCAGCAGGAATGGGGCGACTTGCGGCCATTCTTCAAGCTCGAATGGTTCAACCCGACCGGCAGCTTCAAGGACAGAGGTTCTGCGGTCATGCTGTCGTTCCTGCGGCAGATCGGCGTCGACGCCATTCTGGAGGATTCTTCCGGCAATGGCGGCTCGTCGATGGCGGGACTCGGCGCCGCCGGCGGCATGCGCGTGAAGATCCTGGCGCCCGCGTCGACTTCGCCGGCCAAGATCGCCCAGGTACGCGCCTATGGCGCCGCGGTGCAGCTCGTCGAGGGCCCGCGCGAGGAGTCGGAGGCCGAGGCGATCCGCCAGTCTAACCAGACCTTCTACGCCAGCCATAACTGGCAGCCGTTCTTCCTCGAAGGCACCAAGTCGCTCGCCTATGAAATCTGGGAGGATCTCGGCTTCCGCGCGCCCGACAACGTCATCGTCCCCGTCGGCGCCGGCAGCAGCCTGCTCGGTTGCGCCTTCGGCTTCCGCGAGCTCAAGAAAGCCGGTCAGATCGCAAAGCTGCCGCGCCTGTTCGCGGCGCAGCCACAAAACTGCTCACCGATCGATGCGAGTTTTCAGGCCGGCGTCGACACGCCGGTGCCGCGCGAGGTGCACAAGACCATCGCCGAAGGCACCGCGATCAAGCATCCCCTGCGCCTGCGCGAGATCATCGGCGCCTTGCGCGAGAGCGGCGGCGGCACCGTTGCGCTCAGCGAGGACGAGATCGTCGCCGCCCTGCGGCGGCTCGCGCGGCAGGGCCTGTTCGCCGAGCCGACCAGCGCGGGCGCGGCCGCGGCACTGGAAAAACTGTCCGGCGCCGGCGCCATGAAGGCAAACGAGACCTCGGTGGCGGTGCTCACCGGCACCGGCCTCAAGGCCGCAACCACTGTCGCCGATCTCGTGCAATAGGGCCGGCGCGGAACGGCCCTTGCATCTGCGTTGAACCTTCGGCGCCCGGTGGCAGCCTCATGAAGATCGAAATCGAGTGAAGGGAGAGTTCCATGAACGCGCAGGACCCGTTTGCAGGCTTCAAGGCAGTCCAGAAGGAAGCCTGGTCGCTGTTCACGCCGATGGAGGTGTTCACGACGCCGTCGGCCGCCAGGCTCGTGAACTTTGCCGGCGTTGCCGCCGGTCAAAATCTGCTCGACGTCGGCTGCGGTACCGGCGTCGTCGCGATCACGGCGGCGCGCCGCGGTGCCAAGGTCAGGGGTCTGGATTTGTCGCCTGTCCTGATCGAGCGCGCCCGCGAGCACGCAGCTCTGGTGAGCCTCGATATCGACTTTCGGGATGGCGATGCAGAGAGCCTGCCGTACGGCGACAACGAGTTCGACGTGGTGCTCAGCCAGTTCGGCCACATGTTCGCGCCGCGACCCGATGTCACCATCGCCGAGATGCTGCGCGTGCTCAAGCCCGGCGGCACCATCGCCTTCTCCACCTGGCCGCCGCATCTCTTTGTCGGACGGATGTTCGCGCTGATCGGGGCCCGCTTGCCGCCGCCCGAGGGTGTGGCGTCGCCGGTCCTATGGGGCGACCCAAAGGTCATCACCGAACGCCTCGCGGACAGGGTGAAGGACCTCTCCTTCGAGATGGACATGATGACGCCGTCCGCACTCAGCCCGCAGCATTTTCGCCGCACCATGGAAGCGACGATCGGGCCTCTGATCAAGCTCGTCGCCGAGTACAAGGACGAACCGGAGAAGCTCAAGAGCTTGCGCACCGAGTTCGAAGCGCTGATCTCCGGTTATTTCGATGCCGGCAACAACGTGATGCGCCAGCAGTTTCTGATGACGAAGGCGAGGAAGGTGTAAGGCCGATGCGATAAGGAGCCACGATCGCGACTGCCGACCCTTCTCCCCCTGTGCGAGAAGTTGGCTCGCCGCGCGGCGGCGAGACGGATGAGGGGTTGTATCCGGGAGCTCAAATGCGAGAGATGTGTTCGCGGATAGAACCCCTCATCCGGCGCTGCGCGCCACCTTCTCCCACAAGGGGAGAAGGAAGAGACCGCTCTCACTCCGCCAAATCATTCACCCGCTTCACCCACGCGCGCACGTCGACGAGCACTTCGGGCAGCAGCGCTCTCACCTCCAGCACCGTCATCCCCGCCTTGATGCGGGGATCGTAGAGCAGGTTGAGGATGTACTGGTCGTAGACGTCGAAATAGCCCATCGAGACGTTGTCGTTGAACATGGTCCAGGGCACGCTCGTGGTATCATTGATCGGGCCGAGCGATTGCAGTAGCTCTTCATAGGCGCAGTCGAGGAAGACGAAGTCGCCATTGTCGACGGTGAGGATGACGTCGGAATGCTCGATCTCGAAATTGTCGTTCTTGCGGAAGCCGGAGAGGCATTGCGGATCGAGCGAAGTGCGGATCTCGCGGGCCTTCTCCGCGCCGTAGAAGCTGGAGATGGTGCGAAACAGGTCGCGGTCGCGCACCAGCTTGACCCGCAAATTCGCCGCCTCGTTGCTGTCGATCATGGCGATGTCGAGATGCTGCACGCGCTTGCCTATGTCGGCCACGACCTTGGCGAGCTGAGCCTTGCGGTCGGCGCGGTCGCCATCGGCGAACACGCGCACCGGCCCGTCGAACTTGCGGATGCGGTCGACGCGGCCAGCGAGGTGGTATTCGGCGCCGAACGCCGTCTTCAGAAAGCCTTCGACGATCTCGCCGTCGGTAAAGCTCTTTTTCTCGGCGCGCTGGCGCGCCGCGATCGCGGGCAGTTCGCCCGCCACCGCAAGGGTAGCAGTGTCAGGCGCGACGATGAGCGCTGCGAGCGCCAAGAGGGCGATGCGAAGGCGAGGCGAAGGCGGATTCAATGCGCTCATCGTCGTGCGACGCTGCCGTATTCGCAAGCTGCGCACAAGACCGTAAATCACGCGCCCTGCGTGTTTCCGCCACTCATCTGCGGCCAAAGAGTAACGGACGTCGTCATGAGTCCAGCAGGAGCCGCGGGCTCTCTCAACCTCTCCCGCTTGCGGGGGAGGTCGCGCCGAAGGCGCGGGTGGGGGCTTTCTCCGCTTTGGGAGTGTTCATTGTGGCGAGAGCCCTCTCCCGCAAGCGGGAGCGGGAGCGCACCGTCTGCGTGGACGTAAGCGCACTCCCTTCGTTATCTTGCTAGTTGTTGAGCACGACCACCGTGGTACCGACCGAGACGCGGCCGTAGAGATCGCTGACGTCTTCGTTGGTCATGCGGAAGCAGCCCGAGGACACTGCCTGGCCGATCGTCTCCGGTTCGTTGGAGCCGTGGATGCGGTAGAGCGTCGAGCCGAGATACATGGCGCGCGCGCCGAGCGGATTCTCGATGCCGCCCTTCATGTGGCGCGGCAGGTCCGGCCGGCGGGCCAGCATCTGCGACGGCGGCGTCCAGTCCGGCCACTCCTTCTTGGCGGTGATCCGGTGCACCCCGCCCCAGCGGAAGCCGTCGCGGCCGACGCCGATGCCGTAGCGCAATGCCTGGCCGTTCTGGAGCACCAAATAGAGCCGGCGCTCGGTGGTGTTCACGACGACGGTGCCCGGCGCGTAATTGGTAGGATACATCACGGTGGAGCGGGGAACCGGGCTCGCACCGCTGCCGAGATAGCCGGTGGAGCTCGTGCCCGTGAAGTCTATCATGCCCGCGGCGGATGCGGTGCCCGCGCCCGCCAGCAACAGCGCCATTGCGGCAATCGCCGCGGCAAAAAACCGGATCATTGTTTCCCCCAGCAAAAAATCGATTCAACGAACGCCACAGGCCATATTTGCGGGCATTTCGCAAGCCACGGCCCCGTGAGGGATGTCATTCCCGCGATCGGCGTTACCAAATCGGCAACCACGCAGATTGGTCGGAAAGCGTTAGCCAAACCCGCGCGTCGTCACGCCCGGCAGGGCAGCAATGCCCGCTATTGCTTTGACGAGGGCCGCGAACAATGATTGATCGAACGGATTGGTGGACATTGCCGGTTGCAGGAGCTGAAGGATGAATGGTGCGGAAAGCCTGGTGCGGACCATGGTCAACGGTGGGGTCGACGTCTGCTTCAGCAATCCCGGCACCTCCGAGATGCATTTTGTCGCAGCGCTCGACCGCGTGCCGGGGATGCGCTGCGTGCTCGGCCTGTTCGAAGGCGTGGTGACGGGGGCTGCCGACGGCTATTTCCGCATGAAGGGCACGCCGGCCTCGACCTTGCTGCATCTCGGTCCCGGCCTCGCCAATGGCCTGGCCAATCTGCACAACGCCAAGAAGGCGAATTCCGGCATCGTCAACATCGTCGGCCAGCATGCGGTCTACCACATCGGCTACAACGCGCCGCTGACCTCCGATATCGAGGGCCTGGCCCGGCCGATGTCGTCCTGGGTCCGCACCTCGCCGGATTCCAAATCGGTTGCCGCCGACGGCGCCGCGGCGATCGCCGCCGCTAGAAGCGCGCCGCCGCAGATCGCAACCCTGATCCTGCCCGCCGACACCGCCTGGAACGAGGCCGACGGCATCGCCGAGGTGCCGGCCGAGCAGCAGCGCGCGAGCTACTCGCCGCAGGCGGTCGAGCAGGCCGCCAAAATCCTGCACGGCGACGGCGAGGGCACGCTGCTGCTGATGACCGGCAGCGCGCTGAGCGAGCAGGGCCTGGCGCTGGCCGAACGTATCGCGGGCAAGACCGGCTGCACGGTGATGGGCCCGACCTTCCGCCCCAGGATGGCGCGTGGCCGCGGCCGCTTCTCGATCGATCGGATTCACTACGTCATCGACAACGCGCTGCCGATGCTGGCGAAGTTCCGCCACATCGTGCTGGTCGAGTCCGATGATCCGGTGGCCTTCTTCGCCTATCCGAACAAGCCGAGCGTGCTACGGCCCGAAGGCTGCGACGTACATCGCATGACCTCCTGGGGCGAGAACTCGGTCGCAGCTCTGGAAGCCCTCGCCGGCGCGGTGAAGGCGAGCACCAGGGACGTCAAGCCACAGGCCTTGGCTGAGTTGGTCAAGCCGACCGGCGCGCTCAACTTCGCCTCGATCGCGCAGGCGATCGCCTGTGCGATTCCCGAGAACGCAATCATGGTCGACGAGTCCTTGACCACCGGCCGCGGCTTTTTCCCGCCGACGGCGGCGGCCGCCCCGCATGACTGGCTTCAGAACATGGGCGGCTCGATCGGCTTCTCCACTCCGCTGTCGATCGGTGCCGCGATTGCCTGTCCCGACCGCAAGGTGATCTGCATGGTCGGCGACGGCAGCGCGATGTACACGATCCAGTCGCTGTGGACGCAGGCGCGAGAGAACCTCAACATCGTCACCATCGTGTTCGCCAACCGCATCTATCAGATCCTGCGCGGCGAGTTCGACAATGTCGGTGCCGGCGAGCCCGGCCAGCGCGCCAACGACATGCTGAAGCTCGACCGGCCGACGCTGGATTTCGTGGCGCTAGCGAAGGGCATGGGCGTGCCCGGCCGCGCCGTCACGAATGCGGACGAGTTCAACAAGGCACTGGCCGAAGCCGTCGCCGAGCCCGGTCCGCGGCTGATCGAAGTCCAGATGTAGGTCTCTCGACGAAACAGAGCGCCGAGGGCCCGGAGGCAAAATGCAGACCGAGCTGAACAAGGTGATCGCGGCGCTCCGGGACTTCTACGCCCACGAGGGATTCCTGTTCGAGAAAGACATCGGCGAGCGGGCGATCACGCATCGCTTCGCCGTGCATCTCGAGAAGCAATTCTCGGGCTGGGCGGTCGATTGCAACTACGACCGGCTCGGCGAGCGGACGCTGCATCTGCCGCACGGCACGATCATCTCCACCGACGATCATCTGGGAAAGTCGATCTATCCCGATGTCGTCGTGCATCAGCGCGAGATTCCGAACAATCTGCTTGCCGTCGAAATCCGCAAGGCGAGTAATCACACCGCGCTCGACCACGACCAGCACAAGCTGAGGGCGCTCACCGACGCGCATGTCTGGTTCGCCTATTGGATCGGCGTGTTGCTGGTGCTGGACCAGCACAATGTGACGACATCGGAGGTCTATGTCGGCGGCATCGTCGAGCCACAGCTCTCGCGCTGGTTCGCAACCCGGCTGGAGGAGAGCGGTCTCGGGGCCGCGCATTAGAGCGGATGAAATCAGATTCGATCTGCTCTTCGGTCGACTTAAGCGCTCTCGCCGTTCCCTCCCCCTTGTGGACAGGGCAATCGCATATGGATTTCACGCGGATCGTCCGCGGGCTTGCTCGGCCTCTCCCGCTTGCGGGAGAGGCGGACGCGCTCGCAGAGCGCGGCGGGTGAGGGCTCTCGCCACGCAGGGATATCCTCCGCAATCCTCAACACTCCCGACGCGGAGACACCCCCACCCCAGCCCTCCCCCGCAAGCGGGAGAGGGAGCCCACTGCTGATGTCGCTGCATTGTGCACCCATATGCGATTGCCCTGCCGACAAGGGGGAGGGAACGCACCTCAGTCGGGGCACTAGCGTCATCGACCGCCGCAAAGTCAGTGCAGGCTGGGACCCTGGCCGAGCGCGTAGGCGACGAGATCCCTCAGCGCGAAGTTGGGGCCGGTCACCGGCGCCCAGTTCGGGTCGAGCGACAGGAGCGAGGAATTATCGCCGAACATCAGGCCGAGGAAGACCTCGGCCACGATGCGTCCGCCGACCGGGCCGAGCTGCGGTGTGTTGATGGGGCCGGGCGCGCCGGTCGCCGGGACCATGACGGCGATCTGGAACTGCCGTGCCTCGGCCAGGATGTAGGTCCAGAGCGGACAATTACCGGCAAACACGCCGTTCGCGATGGTCGCGATCTTGACTTGCGGATCGCCCGGCCCCGCCTCGTCGACGGCCTTGCCGATGATGATCTCGTCGTCCGTGAGCGGCGTCAGGTTCATCGCCCTGGCGACCGCCTGGCCCGACGGCAGCCCGAGCCGCCAGCTGCGCTCGAGATTGCGCAGCGCAAGCGATGCGGGATTGGACGCGACCTCCGGCGGCAGCTTGCGCAGCGGGTCCACCAGCGAGGTATCTATGCGATAGGCGAATTGCAGCCGCCTCTTGTTGTCGGGATTGGTGTCGTCATCCTCGACGCCGTAGGCGCGCGTGTCGAGATCGATGAAGCGGCCCCAGTCCATCGCGCGTCCCGGGCCCATGGCGCGGAAGCCGGTCAGTGCGTTCTGATCGGGATTGTTGGGATCGGGAAAGATCTGCAACAGCATGTTGGCCGCATCGTTCAGCCGGTAGCCGGGGCGGATCATGGAGTGCCCGAGCCGGTAGGCCGCGACCGAGAACTCGACCGGCATGAACGGATAAGTCTTCCAGTGGTAGTGGGCGAGCTTGCTGCGGTCGTAGTGACCTGCGGTCTTCAGCTCGTCCAGCACGCTGGCGTGAACGATCCGCGGCAGGAAATCGTTCAGCACGACGTATTGATAGTGAAAGCGGACGCGCTGCTGCACGTCTTCGAACGACAAGCTGTCATTGTCGTCGACCATGCGGTTGTGAACGCGCAGCATCAAGGCCTGAAACTGCGAGACGATGCTGTTCTCGTCGTTGCGGGGATCGCCGATCAGCGCGCGGCCCTTGAAGCGCGGCAGGTCGCTGGCATCGGGCACACCGGCGCCGGTCAGCTTCTCGCCGAGCCGGAACTTGATGCCGTCATACATGTAGGGTTGGTCGTTCGGACCACGGCCGTAGAGATTGTCCAGATCCAGCGCCGGCGTGCGGAAGTCGACGAGGCCGTCGGGATCCTGCTGCTTGGTCAGCGAGCTCACCGGATCGAAGGTGATATCGTGGTCGATGAACTGGCCGAAATAGGTGTAGAGCGCGGGAATACCGCTCTCTTCTGCGTCCGGCCCGTCCTTCGGTCCGTCGAAATCAGCGACCATCTTGTCGGCGAGCGCCGAAAGGTTTGCGATGTTGTTGGCGTCGTTCGAGCCGAATTTCGCTGGTGTGAGCTTGCGGAACATGCGGCCGAAGCGGCCTTGCGAAAGCGACGAACGCGTTGCGTTCAGACCGCGCGGAATAATGCTGTGGCGGCTGCTCATTGAAACACCTCCCTGAAAAGTCGAGTTGAAACAAATCGGGCTAAAGTTGTCTGCGCTGGAATATGCATTCTAAGCGGGATCTGACCCGCCAAGAGCGATATGGATCACAGTTGCCCGGCATCGACGATTTTTCGGAGGAGGCGCCTTACGAACAAGCTACGGCTGCGCATCGTGAATTTGCCCGCGGCGGCGACGGATAACATTCTCGTCATCGATGACGACGGCGAAGCCGACCGTCTCCATGCAAAAAGCTTGCGGCTCGTGGCACGCGCACGCCGCAAGATTGTCAGTTATCGCGCTGCTGCGAGAACGCGTAGTGCGGATTGATGCCGCAATCTATGTGACCTCGGCCACAGTTCATGCCCGGGTTCCGGCCTATCTTGACGACACTTGCACGCGTCGATCCCGCAGGACTAGTTTTGCCTCATTCGGATCAGGCGTTTTTGGAGGTACTGATGCAAAAATCATATTTGCTGGCTGCGACAGCAGCTCTGGGGCTTATCATGCAAACACCGCTCGCGCTGGCGCAGAGCGCGCCGGCCGCCGGCAGCACTGCGGCAGCGGCTGCCACGACGACCGCGCCGGCTGCGACGACACCAACGCCGAGTGCCACCACTACCACCACCACCGATACGTCGGGCCAGCCGTCCGACTCCAAGAAGAGCGCATCGAAGAAGCCGGCGAAAAAGAAGATGACCCGGCAGCAGGAGATCGACCATTCGGTCGACAGCGGCACCGTTCCCGCACGCTATCGCAGCTCGGTGCCCAAGCAGTACCAGCAATACATTCCGTTCGATAAGCAATAACCGATTGCACGGCGGCGCGAGGTCATCGATCCCAGCGCCGCTGGTGACAGTCAAGGAAGGCTTTGGCGGACTTGGCAGGTGCGATCTGGGTCGCCAAACCCTGTGGCGGCCTGCGGTCGCGATGCTAGACTAAGCCAAAGCCACGGGGGTGATGATGAGCGATGACGTGAAGGATGCTGGCCTTGTGGCGATGATCAGCAGCATCCTGGGAGGCAACAAACGCGCAGACCTGGTCGCACCGCCGCCGCTGACCGACGTCCCACCGACAGCACCGTCGAATGAGGTTCAGGCGGTCGCGGAGCCGACCGCAGAAGCAACAGCGCCGAAGCATGAGGCTGCGCTCAATGCCGCGGCGGTCTCCGCGAAGCCGGCCGAGCGGTCCGCGCAAGTCATCATGACACCGGATGGCAAGCGACGTTTGCCGGCGGAAGCGATTGCCGATCTCGTGCTCGGTGAGTTGTGCAAGCTGCAAGATTTCCCACCCTCTGGCGCCTCGGTCACGGTCTATGGCTACCGCCACTGGAACGCCATGATCACCTTCGCGCCGTTCTCGACCACGTTCCGGAACGCAACGCGGTTCCGCCAGGCCCTGCCAGATCTTGTCTTCAGGCTGCGCCGTTTCGTCGAACTTGAGATATGATCCGCGGCAATCGCCGGAGGCGCGAACGCGCCGCCTTTAGCCCAACAGTTCGACAGGATTTTCGAGTTGAGCGTCGCCTTTACCAAGGAAGAAAGCGCCGAGACCGCGTCCGAGACGCTGTTGCCGGATCGCCCCATCTCGCCTCATCCCAACCTCGTGACGGAGGCAGGCCTGCAGGCGTTGCAGAGACAGCTTGCCGAAGCGCGCCAAGCCTATGAAGCGGCGCAAGCCATCGAGGACGTCAACGAGAAGCGTCGGCAGTCGGCCGTCCCGTTGCGTGACGCCCGCTATCTCACCGAACGTCTGCGCACCGCGCAGGTCGTCCCCGATCCGGCCTCGACCGACATCGTCGCCTTCGGCAGCACGGTGACCTTCAGCCGCACCGACGGCCGCGTGCAAACGTATCGCATCGTCGGCGAGGACGAAGCCGATCCGAAAGCCGGCTCGATTTCGTTCGTATCGCCGGTGGCGAGGTCGCTGATGGGAAAGGCGGTGGGCGATGTCGTGGGGGCCGGCAGCCAGGAGATCGAGATTCTGGAGATTGCGTAGGGGCGCGATTGGAGAGTTGAATTATGGCGCATGGGGCGCCAGCGCCACCATCAGCCCCGAGACGATGATCAGGGAGGTGAGGCCCAGCAGAAGGCTGCGTCGTTCGATGCCCGCGTCACCGAGGAGATCGCAAGGCTGGTGACGACGGCGAACAATCCGGAGACCGCGATGCCTAGCCGGGGTGGCCCTCGGTCATGTGGAGACCGGTCCCGATCGGGTAAGCAGGCCGATGGGCATGAACTCGGACGCCATCAAGCTCCCGACGCACAAGGTCAGCGCAAACACCGCACTCGATGCCGGGCTGCGCGATAGCGCCTCGTTGCTTCGGGCGAGTTGTACCCTCTCAAAAAACCTCCTCCAATGGACTGGGCGCGTTTGTCCCCGCCAGATGATGTGCGGCTGGATGGAGTGTCTCTTACATTCGGTACTGCTCGTCGCCGACCTTCTCCATCCAGTCGACCGCTCGGCCGTCCTGCGATTCCTGGACGGCAATGTGCGTCATGGCTGTAGTGGCCGACGCGCCGTGCCAGTGCTTCAGCCCCGGGGGAAACCAGACGACATCGCCGGGCCGGATCTCCTGGACGGAACCGCCGTCCCGCTGCACCCAACCGAGCCCTGCTGTCACGATCAGCGTCTGCCCGAGCGGATGCGTGTGCCAGGCCGTGCGGGCGCCAGGCTCAAAAGTCACCTGAGCGCCGCTGACGCGCGCAGGCTCGGGAGCCGCGAACAGCGGGTCGATGCGGACCGTCCCGGTGAACCAGTCTTCGGGACCCTTCTGCGAAGGGCGGGATCCGTTTCTCTTGATGTCGATGTCCATTGCAATCTCCTTTGCTTCGGACGCGAGCGCCGGGGCCCGTTGAATTCCGATGATCGCGGAGGCGCTTCCGCCGACGAGTATGTCTCTACGTGTCATCACGGCATGCCTCATGGCCGATCGCGAGCGGGCTTGTCGACGAGCATTGTCGTTCTTTCAGTGCGGTCGCTTTTCGATGACGTCCTTGACGACCGGCGCCACGGAAAACGCGTTCGGCCAGCCGGCGTAGAAGGCGAGATGGCCGAGCACCTCGCCGGCTTCCTCCCGCGTGACATGGTCTTTGCTCCTTGGGTGGATGCCTCTCCGGCGACGGCAGGGCCGCCACCAAACAGGCAGAATGAAAACAAGGCCGCTGCGACCATTCTCATTGCGTGGATCCTTCCAGATCTGTCGGATGCGCCATTAGCCACGAAGCGACGAGTGCTGCGCAGAGCACGGTGCCCGCGCTAACCAGAAACACGACGTTCAATCGCGCCCCGGCTGCGATCAATCCGAGCGCAGGGCTGGCGAGCCCTTGGGCGAGATCGAGAAATGCAGTGTAGGCGCCCATGGCCAGGCCGCGGCTGTGCGCCGGAACGCGGCGGACAGCCTCGACGCCAAACCCGGGATAGACCAACGAGAAGCCGAAGCCGGTCAGCGCGGCGCCCAGCAACGCCATCTCGGGTCGAGAGGACATCCAGATCAGCGCCTGTCCCGCGGCTTCGATGACCGTGCACACCAGCGCGACTTTGGCCCCGCCGACGTTGTCGGCCACATGGCTGAAGAATATCCGGGCCATGATGAAGGCGACCGCGTAGGCAGTGTACGCGAGCCATCCGTTGTCCCATCCGCGGTTCGCGAACAGCAAGGCGACGAACGTGGTCACGGCTCCGAATCCCACACTCCCGAGAGCCGAGCCGAGGCCCGGCACCCAGACGGCGCCGATCACTTCGACGAACGAGAAGCGGGCGTGGTGCGTCGGGGCAACAGCGGGAAGCCGCGCAACGAGCATCAAGGGGACAAGAGGCGCCGCGGTGGTCGCGGCCGCGATCGCAGCGAAGCCGTAATTCGCGTAGAGAGCGGAGCCAGCGGGCGCGCCGATCGCGAACGCTGCGAACATCGCCATGCCTATCCACGCAATGACCTTGCCCGTGCTGCCGGAATCGACGAGCGCCAGCCCCCAGCTCACCGCCGCTGTGATGATGAAGCTCTCGGCGCCGCCCAGAAGTCCTCGCCCCAGCAGCAGTATCGCCACGGAGGCCAGGGGGACCGCAGTAAAATAAATCGAAGCGAGGTACAGCAACCCCGAAGCAGCGGCAGCGAGCAACCCGACGATCACGCCGCGCTTGGCTCCCTTGCTGTCCGAAAAGTTGCCCGCCCAGGGCCGCGAGACCAGAGACGCCGCGAACTGACTGCCGGCGACCAGGCCGACCACGAACGTTCCTTGACCCAATCCATCGTGGACGTGAAGCGGAAGGACCGGCATCGCGATGCCGATGACGAGGAAGGCGACGAAGACCATCCCCATGATCGGCAGCAAGGTTGCGGCGAGGCTATGCGCCGTGGCGCGCGTTCGGAGCGTTGTTACCGGCATGCAATGACGCCTCTGCTCATACCGTGAGCATCGTCTTGATCGCACGCCGTTCGTCCATCGCGCGGTAACCTTCCGCGACGTCGGCAAGAGGCAGCGTGAGATCGAACACCTTGCCGGGCTTGATCCTGCCCTTCAGAACGCGATCCATCAGATCGGGCAGGAAGCGGCGGACCGGCGCCGGTCCGCCCAGCATTCGACGTTGCGCGAAAAACATCGCCTGACCGTCGAAAGTCACGCCGTGAGGTACCCCCGACATAACCGATCGAGCCGCCCGGACGCACGGAATCGATGGCTTGAGTCATGGATTCCTGAGTGCCGCCGCATTCCAGAACGGAGCCCGCCCCGACACCTCGCGTGAGCTCTTTCACGCGCTCGATGCCCGCACCACCGCGTTCGGCGACGATGTCCGTCGCGCCGAACTCGCGTGCTAATTCCTGCCGACTCTTGTGCCGGCTCATCGCGATGATGCGTTCAGCCCCCATCTCCTTGGCTGCCAGAACGCCCATCAGGCCTACGGCCCCGTCGCCGACGACGGCTACCGTCGATCCGGGCCGAACGTTGGCGGCATCGGCGGCGTACCAGCCCGTCCCGAGAACATCGGACGTCGCCAGCAAGTGCGGAACGAGGTGCTTTTCCGGCACTTCGGCGGTGGCGACAAGCGTTCCGTCGGCCAGAGGCACCCGCGCGTACGGCGCCTGCGCTCCCGTCATGAACTCGCGCTGGATGCAGGAGGAGTGAAAGCCAAACTTGCAGTGCGGGCAGGTGTTGTCGGACAGGCAGAACGAGACGACGACGAACTGGCCAGGGCGGACGGTTCTGACTTCGCTGCCGACCTCGACGACGATGCCGCAGTATTTGTGACCCATGTGGGCCGGACCGTCCGTCGGCTGCAATCCGCGATACGGCCATAGGTCGGACCCGCAGATGCAGGTGGCCGACAACTTTATGATGGCATCCGTTGGCTTGAGGATCTTCGGGTCGTCGACTTGTTCGCAACGGACGTCTCCCGGCCCGTACATGACTGTGGCAAACATGATTATTTCTCCTGTCAGGCTGGTGGAAGAAGCTCGATGCGCAGCGCGAACGTGCCTCGCGTGAGCAGCGGTTGTGGACCATCATCGAGGCGGCCGATGCGGATCAGGCCGCTCGAATATTTGTATCCGCCATGAAAGAAGGCGAGGTTGCCCCATGGCGCGTAGTAGCAGAGATCGCCTGCTGCTTCGTTCGAGAACGGAGCGCCTCCTTCTTCCGTCAGTTTTCGCGGCAGGTAGGCGATTTTCTCGTTTGTCGAAAAATCCTGGACGACGAGATCAAGTGGCAGCATCGTCGCCAGATCGCGAGCGGAGGGATTATTCAGCAAGCCAACCGTGAAAGCCTTCTCCTCGAAACGGCAGCGAATACGCATGGGCGCCCTTCCTCCTGTCTCGCGTCATCGAATGTCGTCTGCGGCCGAGGCCGATGACGTTGCGAAGATGACGGCCGCCAGAGCGGCGGCAAATCGACGCCGGGTGAGGCCATCAAATGCGTCTCTCATTTGCCCCAGCCTCCGTGCTGTCGACGCGGGCTGCCGGTCCACTCGTCTCTTTGTCCGGGGACGGCGCGCCGCTGATCGCTGATGGGAAACTAAGGCTTCCGCCTGCGTCCGATTAGGTGATAAAATTCGAACGCAGTCATTAGACAGGCTTATCAATGAACCGGGAAGACGCCAGCGATATACTGGCGTTCCTCGCCGTGGCGAGGGAACGCAGCTTCACCCGTGCCGCAGCCAAGCTCGGTATGACGCAATCGGCGCTGAGCCAGATCATCCGAAACTTGGAGGAACGGCTAGGTGTCCGTCTTCTCAACCGAACGACCCGGAGTGTCACTCCAACTCAGGCTGGAGAACGGCTGTTCCTGAGCGTCGGTCCCAAATTCACCGAGATGGACGCCGATCTCGCTGCCCTCAGCGAACTAAGGGAAAAACCCGCCGGAATCGTGCGGTTGACCGCAACGGAGTACGCCGCCGCCGAGATCCTGCTGCCGGCGCTGGGGAAGATTCTTCCCCAGTATCCAGACATCCACGTCGAGGTGATCATCGATTACGGGCTCACCAACATCGTGGCGCAGCAGGTCGATGCGGGCATTCGTCCCGGCGAGCTCGTCGCCAAGGACATGATCGCCGTGCGCGTCAGCCCAGACCTCCGAATGGCGGTGGTCGGCTCGCCAAGTTACTTCGTCGAACGCAAGCGCCCGAAAACACCGCAGGATTTGACCCAGCACAACTGCCTCAACCTCCGCCTACCGACCCACGGCGGCAGCCTGTATGCGTGGGAGTTCGAGAAGAACGGGCGGGAGCTCAACGTGCGCGTGGAAGGACAGCTTGTGTTCAACAGCGCAGGGCTTCTTTTGGAGGGAGCGCTCAAAGGCTTCGGACTTGCCTACCTCACGGAGGGACACGTACATCCATACATCTCGCAGGGCCGGCTGGTCAGAGTGCTGTCGGACTGGTGCCCGCCGTTCGCGGGATACCATCTGTACTATCCGAGCCGACGCCAACCATCGCCGGCGTTCGCTCTTCTTGTCGAGGCTCTTCGACACCGCAAGACGTAGGACTTGCAAGACGTAGGACTTGATCGTCGCGATCGTGAAGGTTTGCGGACGCCGGCCCCGTGTGCGCGGCGCCACCATCATGGGGCCGGCGTCCGAAAACCTTCACAGCACCGGACTCGTGCACCGCAGCACATGAGGGCGCAACGCTTCTGGCGGGACATTTGCGGTGATCGATGATGCCGGCTACCGGATGAACCCGAGCTTTTCGCGAAAGAAAGGCAGTATGGAACCTAACGGAGCATCAGACGTTCTTTTCCGCGAGTGAGCAGCGCCGTCGCCCCGGCGCAGCAAGCGCCGAGGCGCTGAGCTGCGCTGATCGGAGGGAATGCTCATGAGACTCACCCTTTCAGTCATCAAGGCTGACGTTGGCTCCGTCGGCGGGCACACGAAACCGTCTACACGCATGATGGCGGCTGTCGAAGGCGAGGTCGCGAAGGCGATCTGCAATGGTCTCTTGATCGACGGTTTCATCTGCCACACCGGCGACGACATTGCGATCATCATGACGCACACACGGGGCGAGGGGAACTCCGAGGTACATCAATTCGCCTGGAAGGCATTTCTTGCGGCCACGGCGGTTGCGAAAAACTCCGGCCTCTACGGCGCCGGCCAGGATCTTCTGGTCGACGCGCCTTCCGGAAACGTTCGCGGCGCCGGACCGGGCGTCGCGGAGCTCAGCTTCGACCACAGCCTCTCGGGTTCGAGGCCCGCGGAGTCCTTCATGGTGTTCGCCGCCGACAAATGCGGCCCCGGCGCCTACAACCTGCCGCTCTACCTCACCTTTGCCGATCCCATGTATTGTGCTGGACTGATGCTGCCTCCGATGATCAAGGGTTTCCGTTTTCATGTCATCGACATGGACCACACGGCTGGCGACAGCGTGATCGAACTAGACGCGCCCGCGGACGGCTACCACATTGCCGCGCTGCTCCGCGACAATGAGCGCTTTGGGATCGATCGCATCGTTTCTCGAACGTATGACGAGGTTGCCGTCGCTGTTTCGGCGCAGCGTCTTCACTCGATCGCAGGCAAGTACACCGGCAAGGACGATCCGGTCGCGATCGTCAGGAACCAAGGGATTTTCCCAGCGCCGGAAGAAATCGTCTCGCCGTTCGCGAAGGCGCACTTCGTAGGCGGCGATGCGCGCGGCTCGCACGTGATGCCGCTGATGCCCGTTCCGCTCAACACGCCGGTGACCGGCATGTACTGCCTGCCGATCGTTTCCTGCGTCGGCTTTTCGATCGAGAAGGAAGGCCGCTTTTCCGAGTCCTATACCGATTTCTTCGACAATCCGGCGTGGGACGAGGTGCGCCGGCGCGCGCAATGCAAGGCAATCGAGATGCGTAGCCAAGGCTGGTCCGGCGCTGCGATGCTGCCCTATTCCGAATTGGAGTATGGCGGCTTCCGCGACACCGTATCCGCACTCCTGAAGCGTTTTCGGTTGCGCGAGGAGCGCAAACCGGAAGCGGCCGAGTAGAGAACGTGCGACGCGGGCGCTGTTGACATGCCAATACTGGGAGGTGAGTGTGGCGAGGAAACGCATCGGCATTCTCACTGGCGGTGGCGACGTCCCCGGCCTCAACGCAATCATCAAGACCGTGACCTATCGCGGCAGCGAGGACGACATTGAGGTCGTCGGTCTGCGCCGCGGTTGGGAAGCCCTCACGCACCTTGACCTCGACGACCCCGCCAGCAAATCGCACTACCTTATCCCGCTCAACCGCGAAAACACGCGCATCATCGACCGACGCGGCGGTACCGTGCTGCACTCGAGCCGCACCAATCCCTCCAAAATGAAGAAACTGCCCGATCATCTCGCTGGCCAAGACCTTCCAGTCTCGGAGAGTACCAAGAGCGGCATCGCAACCAAGACCTGGGATCTCACCGGC
This sequence comes from Bradyrhizobium sp. 142, assembly GCF_023074015.1. Lineage (NCBI taxonomy): Bacteria > Pseudomonadati > Pseudomonadota > Alphaproteobacteria > Hyphomicrobiales > Nitrobacteraceae > Bradyrhizobium > Bradyrhizobium sp. 142. The sequence goes on along the minus strand of NZ_JADPKQ010000072.1, from coordinate 10,046 downwards.
CAGGTATTGGCGAACCTCTCCAGGCTGGGCATCGAGCACCTCATCGCCATCGGCGGCGACGACACACTCAGCTATGCGGACAAGCTCAACGGGCTCGGCGTCAAGATTATCGCCATCCCGAAGACGATGGATAACGACGTCCGCAACACCGAGTATTGCATCGGCTTCTCGACCGCGATCACCCGCGCCAGCGATGCAATCCAGCGGCAGCGCACCACTGTCGGCTCACACGAGCGAATTGGCATTTTCCGCATCTTTGGCCGCGATGCCGGATTTACAGCTCTCTACACCGCGTACGTGACCTCGATACGGTGCGTCATACCGGAGTACAAGGTCAACCTCGACAAACTGATCCAACTGCTCGTCGAGGAGAAGCGTGCGAACCCAAGCAACTACGCGCTGATCGTACTCAGCGAAGGTGCCGAGTGGGAGGGCTTCAGGCTGCAGGAATACGGCGAGCCTGACGCCTACGGTCACCGAAAAAGGACGAGCGTGGCCGAAGTGCTTGCCGACGAGATCAAGCGGCGCGCCAGCGAGGAGACCATCGTCTCTGATCTCACCTACGACCTGCGATCGGGCGATCCTGACTTCATCGACAAGCTCGTCGCCCTGACTTTCGGCAACATGGCCTATGATGCCATCCTGGAAGGCAAGACCGGCCTCATGTCAGCGCTGGTCGAGGGCCGCTACGATCTTGTGCCTATCCCTGACGCCAGGCTCGGGCCGCGCAAACTGGACGTTGCCAGCACGTACAACACGGAGCGCTACCGCCCCATCTACGCCAACAAGCGGGGGCTGCCGATCTTTCTCAACCGCGCGTGACAGGGTGGCAGGTGGTAACTCCCCAAACGTCTCGTATGGGGCAGCCTCCGAAGCGGTGCCCGGCCAGATAGGCCTGCCGACGCGGAGTCAGGGCCTCGTGCCGAGATCATGAAGGAGTCAGGCCATGGAGATCGAACGCACTACATTCGGCACCATCACGATCGACGGAAAGACCTATGAACACGACGTGATCATTCGTCTCTCCGGTGAAGTGGCAAGGCGGAAGAAAAAGCTGTCGAAGAAGTACTACGGCACCTCGCATGTCCTCTCGAAAGACGAAGCGAAGTTCCTCTATGAGGACGGATGCGAGCAGCTAATTCTTGGCTCCGGCCAGATGGGCAATGTGCACCTATCGCCGGAAGCTGAGGCGTATTTTGCGAAAAAGGGTTGCACGGTCCTGCTGCAGCCGACACCCAAGGCGATTCATGCGTTCAACGACTCGCGCGCAAAGAAGATCGGCCTTTTTCACGTTACCTGCTGAAATCGGGCCGGCTGCGGCGCATGAAGCCGAGAGCGCATTGAGAAGATCGATTCGTCGCACCATTTCGGCCCACTACCTACCTTCTGCTTGCAACGGCAAAGCCGACTTTTGCACGCCCTCGCAAGGGAGCCTCAGCGACTCTCGATCGAGAATGAATGCGGGCGCACAGGGGATCGATGATGGCTTTGGCTTTCGCCGATTGCCGGGAATGATCGCCCGTCAGGTATCGAACGACCAGGTTGATATCAATCGTGAGCATGACGTCGCCGCGCCTCCGCGGCGATGCTCGCCTCCATCTCTTCCACGGTTTTTGGCTTGCCCCGATAGGACAGCGACGCGAAGACCTCAGCCGGCTTGGCCGCCGGGAATGGCGAGGACGGCTTCAGAAGCACCCGTCCGGCGTGCTCTCGATGGTCAACCGAGTGCCCGCCCGCCAGCGGCGTTCCTCACGGATCGCCTTGGGCAGGATGACTTGACCCTTGGCCGAAACAGTCGTCGTCAGCTTGCCGGCAGCCATGGGATCATCCTTGGTGAGACCAAAGTAAGTCGCCTTGCCCGGCAAGGAGCAGGAGAGCAGCCGGCAGGTTTGAGCCGGTTATCATGCTAGGCGCCGCTGACATCTCGGCTTCGTGAGCTAATCGCTGTACCTGTAACCAACGATGTCCGTGATGAGACGTCCCGTGCGGTACGCCTCTCCCCGGATGATGCCATTCCTGTCCTTGTGTTGCCTGACGAGTCAAATCTGATTTCGAAAAAGGCGCAATCCATTGTTTCCGCTTGCGTCGGCTACTGTGCATGGGGTTGTTTTCGACATTTTTGATTGAGACGGTCCCGAATCCGCCAGGCGTCGATCATCGTCCCGCAATGGTTCAGGAAAGCTGGAGGATTCAGGGGATGGATGGTGGGCGCACAAGGGATCGAACCTTGGACCTCTCCCGTGTGAACCACAATTGGTGGACTGTAGCCAACCTAATCCAGCCATAGTCTTATTGTAAAAGTCCTTGTAAGGTAAAGACTTGTGGCCATATTGGACCATCCTTGGCCTCGGTTGGCCTTACCACATTTTGTATGTCCCTGCTGTGCCCTTCGGAGGAATTCCCTTAGGGCACACAAACTGGGAACGCGGAGGCAATGGCTTGTGGTCCATTTCTTCTAGTATCGCCTCGACCCGTCTCAGGGCGCAAGGAGCGAGAGCACAAACGATGGAAAAGAGTAAAGAATCTCTCAGAGCTGAAGGAACGACGAATTACCTGAGACTCACTGACGCGGCGATCCGTGCGGCGACGCTGCCGCCGGGCAAATCGCAGCACTATCTGCACGACACAGAGCAGCCGGGGCTCGCGATCAGGATGCGCGCGACTGGTGGCAGGACCTGGGTCTTCATGTTCACAAAGCCTGGGACGAAAGGCACCCAACGCAAGACGCTGGGTGCATGGCCCAAATTCAATGAGAAGGCCGCGCGCAGGGCCGCCACCGTCGTCGCTGGGGAGGTGGTCATTGGGATCGATCCCAATGAGGGCAAGCGCGAGGCGAAGCGGCAAGCGCTGGCCGAGCGGCAGTGCACGACACTGGCGACCTTGATCGTTGAAGATGGCCCCTACGAAATGTCCCTGACCGGGCGCCAGGTCGTCAACTGGAAACCGGCTATGTCGGCACTCCGACGCGGTCTGAAAGATCATTTCGACCTCGCCATCGCCGAGCTCACGCGACGGCAAATCATGGCGGCGGTGGACAGGATCGGCAAGACCGGCAAGCGCGGCGCAGCAAAGGACTTGCGCAAGCACACGCACACGTTCCTCGAATGGTGCGTCGGCGAAGGTTACGTCGAGCACAACGTGCTCGCCGGCTATCGCGTGCCCAAGGAGACGCGCGCGCAGCGGGTCGGGCGCCGAACGAAGGGCCGGGCGCTGACCGACGAGGAGATCATCAAAGTCTGGCACGCATCCGGCAAGCTTGGGACGTTTGGGCTATTGACACGAACGTGCCTACTTGGTGGCCCGCGCCGCAGCGAGCCAGCCATGATCGAGTGGCAAAATCACGTCATGGATGACCGCATCACTTTCGATGCAGCATGGACCAAGATGGGCCTTTACCACGACGTGCCGCGTACCCACCTCGTTGACGAGGTGCTTACGGCCGCAAAACATTTCCAGCGTGCGACGTCGGACTATGTCTTCCCGTCACCGAAGACCGGCGGCCAGATGTCGGGCTTCACAAACTTGGTCGACCGCCTGGTCAAGGAAGCGGGTGTCGCCAAGTTCACAATGCATGACTTAAGGCGCAGCTTGCGAACCATCATGTCACGCTGCGGCTATGACAACGAAATCCAGCGGTTGTGTGTCGGGCAAAAGCCGCGCGGGATCGATCAGGTCTACAATCACGACGAACAGTGGATCATCCGCAAGATGGCGTTCGAAGCTGCTCATGACTACATCGCGGAGTTGGTCGGCGCGAAACGGGGAGGCAAGGTCGTGCGCCTGCAGCGGACGAATCCGCTCGATCCCATCAAGGCCGAATTGCTTGGCCGTCTTCGCGAGCATTATGCGGCTGCGACGACTTAGTTGTCTCATCGCGTCCGGCCAGATAGTCGCGCACCGCATCAACTCGGTAAAGCGGGCGGCCATCGACGTAGCGCCATTTCAGCGGGTGGTTCGGATTGCGCCGCCATAGCTCCAGGGCTCCAGGCGTGCGCCGGATCACGGCGGCCGTTTCTAATGCCGTTAAATTTGAACTGCCCGGCAGCGAATCGATATCGAACGTCGCGGGCGGCGGCATGCCGCGATTCTTCCGAGGTCGCTTCATGGTGCGGAGCGTCTCTTTCAAGTGGCCCATCGTCAACTCTCACGATTGAAGCGAGCGAGGCTCTTGTGTAATCGCCTGGTCGCTTCTTGGGCGGGACGTCAAGAGAATCAACGCAGTCGTCGAACTTTGCCTGTCGAGTGCCGCCGATTTGACCATCATGCTCCGGTTGATGTTGCATAGGAACACGTCAATTGCGCGTCGTAGGATTGGATATCAACGCGAATAGAAGAAAAGTTGCTGGTAGGTAGCCGAGACCACTCCGCTCGCATTGCGGCCCTGCGAGTGGCCACGTCAGCGGCCCGGTCACGCCCGCAGGCTATTGGCCGTCATGGGAAGCATGTCGAAGAATGAAAAACGAACTGATAGGTAGTTCGACGCTTCGCAGCTACATCGAGGCGGGCTGGCGGACATCGGAATTGACTTGGCGATACGGACTTGCTCGGCGCCAAAGGCGCCTCACGGAAACGACTCGGCACGACGCCACTAGGACGGCGCGTCATGGAAGAACTTCGACGATCCATCTACCGACCGCTTTCAACTGGCGTTCCATAAAAGCGACGCACCGCGTTCCAGGATCGGGTTCGTTCGCTGGCGGGCCATTCCTGTGCGCCCAATGCACGCGAGCGCCATGGGAATCTCGGTCAACCTTGGCGATAAGATCTGCCTCCTTCATCGCGTCAGGTGCATTAGCCCCAAGGGCATTCTGGCAGCAGAGTCAACAGTTCAGACGGCAAGTGCCGCTGGAACATTGCCATAAAGAAATGTTTACGGATCATTATCGACGAGAAAGATCTGTTCACGTTTCGTCTATGATCTGTTTACATATCATTTCGGTGTTAATGATCCGAGAACATATCCATGGCTTCGGCTCCAAACCCGCTGCTCAAGGAGCTTGGCCTGCACTTTCGCAGAGCACGAATGGCTGCTGGCCTATCCCAGGAGCAAGTCGCCCTCCGGGCGAACATTAGCAGGCCCCGCTATCGCGACATTGAAACGGGTGCCGCTGCAGCCCGCGCAACGACACTCGTCAACGTTGCCCGCGCCCTTGGCATGGAAATGATGCTGATTCCGCAAGCGATGGTACCGGCTATTCAATCAATGCTGCAGCCAGCTACGGGCGATGATGACCATCCTGCGTTCACGTCAGATGTTGAGGAGGAGGAGCATGAATAAGCCTGTCCTCGCGGCTGAACGTATCCAATCGCTCGACATCTCATTAAACGATCTTGCCATCGGCACGCTCGTCCGAACGCCGGGCGACTACCACGCATTCAATCTCTTGCCCGCGTATCGGAGCTTGAACGACCCTCCGATCTTCAGCCTGTCGCTTCGCTCGGCGGATGGCAGCCTCCGCCGGGATCCCAAACCCATACGCGGCGCGCTGCCGCCGTTCTTCGCGAACTTGCTGCCCGAAGAGAAACTGCGCGAAGCAATGGAAAAGCACCACGCAGCGTCAGTAAGACCTGGAAACGACTTCGATCTCTTGGCCGCACTGGGGACAAATCTACCGGGAGCGGTACGAGCGTTGCCGAGCGACGGCGTCCCCGTTCCGGCCGGGCCAGAATCAGAAGGCAAGAAGAAGGCGCGCTTTTCGCTCGCCGGTGTCCAGATGAAGCTCTCCGTCATGAAAAATACCGGAAAAGAAGGGGGATCACGCTCGGCGTCGACGATGAGCAAGGGCAGTACATCGCGAAATTTCCCTCCCTCACCCACATTGGACTTTCGGAAAACGAATTCGCGATCCTAGCCTTGGCGGAAGCGCTAGGGATGGAAGTGCCTGCACGTGAGCTCGTCGAAAAGACGGATTTCGCCGGCATTCCGGAAGAGTTTAACACCATGTCCACGGGCAAAGTGCTTCTTGTCCGTCGCTTCGATCGCGGTGCCGGTGCAGCGCGCGTGCATATGGAGGACTTTGCACAGGTCTTCGGCCGCTATCCGTCCGAGAAATATACCGGTGCGGCGTATCACAATATTGCCGCCGCGCTGAACAGCGGTGTCTCGTTCGATTCCGCGGTCGAATTTGTCCGTCGTCTTGCGCTCGCCGCGATCACGGGCAATGGCGACATGCATCTCAAGAATTGGTCGTTACTGTATCCTGGAGACGGACGGACGCCTACGTTGGCGCCAATCTACGACGTGCTCTCAACAGTTTCCTATATCCCGAAAGATGGTCTAGCATTGAGCCTTGCGGGCGAAAAGTCATTCAAGGCCCTGACTCCAGAGCGCTGGCGCAATTTCGCGAACCGCAGCCGTCTTCCAGAGGGGGCAGTGGTGACGGCTGTAGCTGAGACCGCGGCGGCCGTGCGCGACAAGTGGTCAGTTCTTCCAGAACGCGACGTCGTGCCTGGGCAGGTTCTCGAGCGGATCGATGCACATATCGACGAAATGGTACCCATCCTTGACCCTTAGGCGCGGCACTGATCGCAGCACGACCTGGGCTGATCAAGAACCAAGAATAGTATGAGGATTGCTGGATGCGAAACAATTCAGCATCACATGGATTGTGGGCTCTCACCGCGCCACCGGCGCCAGACACTGTTCCCCTCGCCAGTGACACCGCAGCGGATGTGATCGTGATTGGCGCTGGATATACCGGGCTGTCGTCTGCACTTCATCTCGCGGAAGGAGGGGCGCGCGTCGCGCTGTTGGAGGCGTCCGAAATTGGGTTCGGCGGTTCGGGCCGGAACGTCGGTCTGGTTAACGCGGGCATGTGGGTGATGCCTGACACCCTTCCGGATACGCTCGGCGCCCCGTTCGGCGAACGGTTGATTGAACAACTCGGCCGTGGACCGCAAAAGGTGTTCGACCTCATCGAAAAGCATGGCATCGAATGTGAAGTTGAACGTGCCGGTACCCTGCATTGTGCCGTCGGACGTAAGGGCTTGCAAGAGATCGAGGCCCGCGCCGAACAGTGGCAGAAGCGTGGCGCCCCTGTCATAGTGCTAAATGCAGAGGAGACACGCAGGAAAGTGGGCGGTGGCGAATACAGCGGGGCGCTGCTCGATAAGCGCGCCGGGACGATACAGCCGCTGGCCTATGTGCACGGTCTAGCGAGAGCCGCGCTTGCAGCGGGGGCTAGGATATTCACACAGAGCGAGGCTGTTACTGCGCAACACAACGGCTTGCGCTGGAGGATCAGCACAGAAAGCGGATCGGTAGATGCGGAATGGGTGATCGTTGCGACGGATGCCTATGGTAAAGGACTTTGGTCGCAGGTACGGCAGGAGCAGATCCATCTGCCCTACTTCAACTTTGCTACAGGTACTCTGCCGGATGGTCTGAGGAAGTCGATCCTGCCTGAACGGCAGGGAGCGTGGGACACTCGAGAGGTCCTCTCTTCATTTCGCTTGGATCGCTCCGGGCGCCTCGTGTTTGGCAGTGTTGGTGCCCTTGAGGGTATTGGCGCATCCGTTCACCGGGCATGGGCTCAGAGATCGTTGCGCAAGCTGTTTCCGGGACTTCAGGATGTCGAGTTTGAAACCGGCTGGTTCGGCATGATTGGAATGACCTCGGACAACCTGCCGCGCTTTCACGAGCTCGACCGCAACGTCGTTGCTTTCAGCGGTTACAACGGTCGCGGCATCGCACCTGGCACAGTCTTTGGCAGTGTGTTGGCTTCGTACGTTCTGGGGCAGATCGCGGAGAACGATCTTCCGCTGCCGGTCACTGCCGTTGAACGGCAACGCTTTCGTGCCGCGCGGGAAGCCTTCTACATCGCGGGGTCCCAACTTGTTCACCTAATGGAGTCCCGGTTCTGATTACCCAAGCGAGTTCGCCAAGTATGGGACTGTCATCGGCATGCTCATGGCTCAACTTCGCGCTCTGACGGCCATTGACCTCGATCTGTTGCTACGAGGCGAGAGATTTTTGTGTTCTGTACGTTCGGTCGAGCTTCACACGGAATTCTAAACGCTGACGACGGCCTCTCTTTGGCGGTGGTATAGACCGTGCTGTCACGGGGCGACGGGTGCTAAACTCGTCCGAACTTCGAATGAAAACGAGGAAATCATGTCGCGTTATTTCTCCGCCCCAGAGGTAGATGCCGGCCTCGACTATCCCAGGTTGATCGATGCCTCAAGCGAAGCCGTCCGGCGCGGCGGAGTGAACCGCCCCGGGATTGTCGGAGGCCATTTGGTTTAAGTTATGCCGCCATGGCGGGTTGTTCCAGCATGGCGTAGTAGCGTTGCTCGGCTTCGGCCGGTGGTATGTTGCCGATGGGCTCCAGGAGCCGCCGGTTGTTGAACCAGTCGACCCATTCCAGCGTCGCGAACTCGACGGCCTCGAAGCTGCGCCATGGCCCGCGCCGATGGATCACCTCGGCCTTGTAGAGGCCGTTGATGGTTTCGGCGAGAGCATTGTCATAGGAATCTCCGACGCTGCCGACAGAAGGCTCCACGCCTGCTTCAGCCAGGCGCTCGGTGTACTTAATGGATACGTATTGGGCGGATTCAAACGGTCGTCGCAATACCAGTTATTTTCATTCATGATAGCAAGTCGTCAAGCGCCTCCGCTGGCGTTTTCCAACCCAGTGTCTTTCTCGGTTGGGCATTGAGGGCCGCCGCCACAGCGGATATCTCGTCGGCGCTGTGGATGCTCAGGTCTATGCCTTTCGGGAAGTACTGCCGCAACAAACCGTTGGTGTTCTCGTTAGTGCCACGCTGCCAAGGGCTTTGCGGGTCGCAGAAGTAGACCTGGATACCCGCATCGATCTTGAGACGATCGTGCTGAGCCATTTCGGCTCCCTGATCCCAGGTTAGCGAGCGGCGCAGCTCTTCGGGCAAAGTGATGATGGTGCGCGTGATCGCGTCGCGCACGGCTTCGGCCCCGTGTCCCGCGAGGGCAGGCCCGTTCTTCGCGCGCGGAGCTTCGCCATGCCCCGCCAACCGTGGAAGGTGCAAGAGCATCGTGAAGCGCGTCGTGCGCTCGACCAGCGTGCCGATTGCCGAGCTACTAAGACCGAGGATGAGGTCTCCCCCCAATGTCCCGGCACTGCTCGATCGGCAGCTTCAGCAGGGCGTTCACTGATCATGATCTCCGGCGAGACAAAGCCCTTGCCTCGCCTGCGTACGCGCGCCCTGGGCATCCGTAATACACGCCCTGTTCGCAAGCAGGCCGTCAGCTCGCGGCGCAGCGCCCCACGGCCCTGAACGAAGAGAGCTTGATAGATAGCTTCGTGGCTGATGCGCATCGTCTTGTCGTCCGGGAAGTCGATCGGCAAGCGTCGGGCAATCTGCTCGGGGCTCCAGGCTTTGGCCCATCGCCGATCCTTGCGCGGGCCATGCCGGCGGCCCTTCCACGGAACGGCGGGACCCGGAACGGGAGCGCCGCTCGGGGCTAGCGCCAGCAAGTCTCTCCTCCACATAAGTGCGCAAGGTTGCATTGAGCGCAAGCTTGGTCGGCTTGGGCCGGCGGGCGGATCGATCCGCATGCAGTGCCTGCTCCAGCGCATCGAGCACGAAGCCTGCATGCGCCGTGCGAGAGGCTCGCCAGCCCACGATCCTGCGGGCATAGGCGTCGATGACGAAGGCGACGTAGACGAAGCCGGTCCAGGTCGCGACATAGGTGAAGTCGGAGAGCCAAAGGACGTTTGGCCTTGGCGCCTTGAACTGGCGCTACGATGGACCGGCCGTCGATCATCGGTTGACGTGATCCAGCGGGCATGGCGCAGCCTTGTCGCTGATCGTGGTCTTGACGGGTTTTCCGCGGATGACCCCTTGCAAACCCATATCCCGCATCAGTCGCGACACCGTGCAACGGGCAACATCGAAGCCCTCACGTTTGAGCTCCCGCCAGACCTTGCGCACGCCGTAGACGCGGAAGTTCTGATCGAAGATGCGCCGGACCTCGATCTTCAGCGCAACATCCTGCCTGGCGCGCGCCGACAGCCTGGCGGGATCCCGCCGCTTGGCCACATGGGCGTGATAGGTCGAGGGGGCGATCG
>NZ_JADPKQ010000254.1:0-654 GCF_023074015.1 Bradyrhizobium sp. 142 | reverse complement strand
TTGGACGAAGCCGCTCCGCGGCAGAACACTCGGCAAGAGTGGCCCATCTTCGGATGAAGGAATGCGGCTGAAGCAACTGTAACTGCTTTGGCGTGCCATGGTGAGACGTAATTTGCAGCGTTCATAGGCTTGGCTTCGAGCAAGATGGCGTTACTGCCCTCGGGCAGTTTTCGTTTTTTTGCCAAGGAGCCTTCAATGACCCCGCTTCGGTTACGCATGATAAACGACATGCAGATCCGCAACCTGTCACCGCATACGCAGGATTCCTATCTGCTGCAGGTTTCGCAGTTCGCCCGCCATTTTGCGAAGTCGCCGGCTTTGCTTGGGCCGGAAGATGTCCGCGCCTACCAAGTCTATCTGACGAACGAGAAGAAGTTGGCGCCGAAGTCGATCCACGTGACCGTCTCAGCGCTCCGTTTCTTGTACCGTGTCACGCTCGGCTTCGAATGGGATTTCGACCTCATCATTCCGTGTCCAAAGGCGCCCAAGACACTCGCCGTCATCCTCAGCCCCGAAGAGGTGCTGCACTTCCTCGGCTGCGTGGAGAGCCTCAAGCATCAAGTGATCCTGACAACATGCTACGCCGCCGGTCTGCGCATTTCCGAAGCGGTACGCCTAAAGCCGGGAGCCATCGACCGACAGCGGATGGTGCTA
>NZ_JADPKQ010000257.1:0-656 GCF_023074015.1 Bradyrhizobium sp. 142 | reverse complement strand
CCCGGCGGAATGCGCAGGGCTACAAGCGCTCGGCGAGAACCTACCGCGGATTTGGAACGCGGCCACCACGTCGGCAGCCGATCGCAAGCGCATTCTGCGATTTGTGATCCGCGAAGTCGTTCTTGATCAGAAGCGGACCCGAGGTCAGGTGTGGCTCAAGATCGTCTGGCAGACCGGTGCAACCAGCGAGCATCACGTGCAACGGCGCGTTCAGACCTACCGTGATTACATCGACATTGATCGGTTGCGGCAACGGATCGTCGAGTTGAATGCTGAACACAAAATGGATGCCGAGATCGCGGCAATACTCAATCAGGAAGGCTTCGTCGCGGCCCGAGGCTGCGCCTTCAAAGGCGAGAATGTCTGGCTGTTGCGTACCCGCTGGGGCATTCCCACCGTCAAAATCAACGGCGTGGACAAGAATCCGATGCGCTGGCCCGATGGAAGCTTCTCAATTCAAGGCGCAGCGGATGAGCTTGGAGTGACCCCGCAGACGGTGTTCGATTATCTCGCGCGGGGATTGCTGGCAGGTCGTCAGTTAGCCAAAGGCCAGCCATGGCAGATCGAGCTCTCAGACGACCAAATCCGTCAGCTTCGCAATCGGGTACGACGCACCAAGCGTTCGAAGAAGGAGGCATCATGAAGTCATCGGCTCG
>NZ_JADPKQ010000434.1:0-656 GCF_023074015.1 Bradyrhizobium sp. 142 | reverse complement strand
GCCACAAACCCCGTGATTGTCGGCTGGTATCGGCACGAACACCCCAGCACGGCAGTAAGGATACCCGACGGATACGAGCCAGAACCGGCACTGCGCTGGAGTGTTTCAGTCGGGCTTCGCCGAGCGGACGATGCGCTGCTTGCAGCCGTGGATGCTGCGGTGTCACGAGTGGTCGAGCAGCGGATACCAGCGCAGATCTACGCGAAGTATGGCATTACCTATCTGCCCCGTTCCGGCGCAGGTCTCCAGTAAGGATACAAAGCCTGGTGCGACTGACACTATGACCACTGCTCCATCCTCACGGTGCAAGCAAGGCTAGATGCCTTGATGTTAAGGCGTCTGCTCACGGACAGGAAGCCGCACTATGCTACTGAACAGTTCTTCCGCTTATGTGTTGGTTTTTGGACGCCGGCAACAAGGAGGCTCGGCACGCTCAACTGACCGGCGTCCAAAAAGCGCCAAGGCACGAAGTCGCGGGAAGTTGGGCACCGATAGTGCGGCGAGCGCTATGGGGATTTAATGTTGGTGCCGATGTCGATGACGTGGGTGATGTTAGCCTGATGCCAGCTGGATATCTGCGCGCACGCGAGATCGGGCGAGTGCGGGAGGAGCTTCGGCGGTCGCTTGGATCGGATCGAGGGGCGATCCGCACGCTG
>NZ_JADPKQ010000125.1:0-656 GCF_023074015.1 Bradyrhizobium sp. 142 | reverse complement strand
GGGCCGGTCAAGGCCAAGCCTTGCGGTGGCCGCAAGTGCGGCCAGCCTTGACCGCCCCTGCGCGCGGCGGCTGCAAGATTGATGGCCGGGACGGAAGAATGGCCTGCGGCGCGGCCGAACAAAAGAATGGACGCACGCGATTTCCAGCAAGCGTCATCTCGATAATGAAAAAATCGCTTGTCCATCTCATCCGTCGTCCGCAAGTGTTTCCAGTGCTCGGCCGGGAAGTCGTAGAATGCGAGCAGCGTGTCTCGATCCTTGCGCAGGCAGTCGGCCGCCTTCTCGTATTTCAGCGCGTAGCTCTCGATGAAGGCGTCGAACGCCAGCTCGGCGGCGACCTTCGTTTCAGCCATCCAGATCTCCTGCAACGCGCGCTTGGCTTTCTGCTGCTGGCTCTTCGGCAGCTTGGCGAGCACGTTGGCAGTCTTGTGTACCCAGCAGCGCTGCTCGCGCGTTTTCGGCCAGATCTCGCCGGCGGCTTTCCAGAAGCCGAGTGCGCCATCGGCGATGACGAGCCGCGGAGGCACGTCGAGCCCGCGCCGCTTCAGATCAAGCAGCAGATCGCGCCAGTCGTGCGCGCTCTCGCGGGCACCATCGGTGAAGCCGACCAGTTCCTTGCGGCCTTCCGGCGTCGCACCGATCAGCACGAGGATGCA
>NZ_JADPKQ010000489.1:0-37873 GCF_023074015.1 Bradyrhizobium sp. 142 | reverse complement strand
TCGGTCGCCCTCATGCAGTTGCGCTTCACTTCGCTCGTTGTGATCAACTCACGATGGGACTTTCACCCATAAGAGTGCACCCATGCTGGGCGCACCAAAAAAAATCCCGGCCGCATGCGGCCGGGAAGCTGAAGGTCCGGTATTTTCTTCTTTAGCTATCAGAAGTGATAGTTCACGCCTGCGCGCACGACGCTGGCGCTATAGCCGTTTGACACGCCTGTAATTGCAAACTGACTCGTCGACAGATCGATGTAGAGATATTCGAGCTTGGCGCTCCAGTTCGGCGCAAGCCCGACTTCCGCGCCGGCACCAATGGTCCAGCCGGCGGTGGTGTGTGATTCCGTCCAGCCAAAGGTCTGCGCGCGCAGCTCGCCGAAGGCCAGACCGGCAGTGCCGTAGAACAGCACGTTGCTGAGGGCATAGCCAGCGCGGCCGCGCAGGGTGCCGAACCAGGGATTGGAGAACTTCCACGGCGCGAAAGTATCGTCGGCGCCGGCTGCCTGGATGTCGCCCTCGACGCCGAACACCCACGGGCCGTTCTGGAAATTGTAGCCGGCCTGCACGCCGCCGACGAAGCCAGAGGGCTTTGCGGGATTGTTGTCCACCGAACCCCATTCATAGCCGACGTTGGCGCCGAGATACGGACCAGCCCAGCTATAGGCGTTGAGCGGCTGATTGACGGTATAGGGGGCGCGCTGCCCGTAGTTGAGATCGGCGGCATCTGCCGAAGCTGTCCAGCCGGCAGCAACCAACGCGGCTGCGCCCACAACGAACCCCTTCATCACACTCTCCAACGCAACTGCCGCAACCCGTGCGATGCCTGCGCCGCCGCGCAAGGCAAACTGCATGGTTACGGAACCAAGAACTTTCCGCGTAAGATTTATCGAGAGTTTTAGGTTAAAGGGCTGTTAAGTCCGGTTACCGCGCTGTTAACAGACTTAAGGAAGCGTTACCGGGAACTGTGCGCCGCCATCCTGTGCGCGCCTGTGCGCGCGGCACGGCCGGAACTTCAAATCGGAGCTCCCAGCACCTAAATTCGTCCCATGGTTCACGATTCCAAAGACAATCCGGACGACACACGCGCGCGCAAACCCGAACGCGGCAGCGCGCCGGACGCCCCGCCCGAGGCGCTGGCGCCGCCGGACCTCGATCCCGCGACCGCAAACGGTGACGAGGAGGACGAATCACGGCTGCCGGACATCCTGGAAGAAAGCGGCGCGGTCGGCGACGAGCCGTTGGCGACGGGCCACGAGGCGATCGAGCGCGCAGTCCGGTTCGCCCCCACCTCGCCCGGCGTCTATCGCATGCTCAATGCGAACAGCGATGTGCTCTATGTCGGCAAGGCCAAGAACGTCAAAAAGCGGCTGTCGAACTACGCGCGCCTCAGTGCGCCGCAGCCGGCGCGCATCCTGCGCATGATCGCCGCCACGGTTTCCGTGGAAATCGTCTCGACCACGACCGAGACCGAAGCGCTGCTGCTCGAGGCCAACCTCATAAAGCAGCTCCGGCCGCGCTTCAACGTGCAGCTTCGCGACGACAAGTCGTTTCCCTATATCCTGATCACCGGCGACCATTGGGCGCCGCAGATCCTGAAGCATCGGGGCGCGCAGAGCCGCCCCGGGCGCTATTTCGGCCCGTTTGCCTCGGCCGGCGCCGTCAACCGCACCATCACGGCGTTACAGCGCGCCTTCCTGATCCGCTCCTGCACCGATTCTTTCTTCGAGAGCCGCAGCCGGCCCTGCCTGCTCTACCAGATCCGCCGCTGCGCCGGTCCCTGCACCCGCGAGATCGATTTTCCCGGCTATACGACGCTGGTGCGCGAGGCGACCGACTTCCTGTCAGGCAAGAGCCAGGCGGTGAAGCAGGAACTCGCAGGCGAGATGGAGAAGGCCTCAAGCGAGCTCGAATTCGAGAGCGCTGCGCTCTACCGCGACCGCCTCGCAGCACTGTCGGCGATCCAGTCGCAGCAGGGCATCAATCCGCGCACGGTGGAGGAAGCCGACGTGTTCGCCATCCACCAGGAGGGCGGCTTCTCCTGCGTCGAGGTGTTCTTCTTCCGCACCGGACAGAACTGGGGCAACCGCGCCTATTTTCCGCGCGCGGAGAAGACCTTCACGCCGGAAGAGGTGCTGGGCTCCTTCCTCGCCCAGTTCTACGACGACAAGCCGCCGCCGAAAGTCATCCTGCTCTCGCACGAGATCGAGGAGACCGAGCTGCTTGCCAACGCGCTGTCGATCAAGGCCGGCCACAAGATCGAGGTCACGGCCCCGAAGCGCGGCGAGAAGAAAGAACTCGTCACCCACGCCCTGACCAACGCGCGCGAGGCGCTCGGCCGCAAGCTCGCGGACACCGCGACCCAGGGCCGTCTATTGGAGGCCATGGCCGCGACACTGAGCCTGCCGCATCCGCCGAAGCGGATCGAGGTCTACGACAACAGCCACATCCAGGGCACCAATGCGGTCGGCGCCATGATCGTCGCCGGCCCGGACGGCTTCGTGAAGAACCAGTACCGCAAGTTCAACATCAAGTCCGAAGGGCTCACGCCGGGCGACGACTACGGCATGATGCGCGAGGTGCTGGAGCGCCGGTTCAAGCGCCTCATCAATCCGCCCGAAGAGAGTGCGACCAAGACCAAGGACGACGATTTTCCACAATGGCCCGACCTCGTGATCATCGACGGCGGCCGCGGCCAGCTCAATGCAGTGCGCGAGATCTTCGCAGGGCTCGGGCTGACCCAGGTCTCGCTGATGTCGGTGGCCAAGGGACCGGACCGGGATGCCGGCCGCGAGACCTTGTTCATGCCGGAGCGCGAGGCAATCAAGCTGGAGCCGCGCGACCCCGTCCTCTATTTCATCCAGCGGCTACGGGACGAGGCCCACCGCTTCGTCATCGGTTCGCACCGCAAGCTGCGCAAGAAGGACATTCGCGAGGCCGGTTTGCAGGAGATTCCGGGTATCGGTCCGTCACGCAAGCGTGCCTTGCTGCACCATTTCGGAACCCTGAAGGAGATCGAACGGGCCTCGATCGTCGATCTCGGCAAGGTTCCGGGCGTGAGTGCCGAAAGCGCACGCAGGATTTTCGAGTATTTCCATCCCCAACCGGGATGAATTAAAGGGGGGCAGCGGTCATATGGATGTCGTGTCCCGCGTCTCATTTGGGAGGCGGGACGGTTGACCTTCAGGCTGCAGCGGTATTGGTAGGACGGATGAACATCGCCACCACACGAGGGACGACCAGCCGCGCGATGTCCCTCCCGAACATCCTGACCTACGGCCGGATCGCCGCGATCCCGGTCGTGGTCGGGTGCATCTACGCGCAGTCGATCATGGACGGCCCGCTCTGGCTGCGCTGGGTGGCGGTGGCTATTTTCATCGGCGCCGCGGTGACTGATTACCTCGACGGCTATTATGCGCGGATCTGGAATCAGCAATCTGCGTTCGGCCGGATGCTCGATCCGATCGCCGACAAGCTGCTGGTCGCCTCCTGCCTGTTGATGCTGGCCGCGGACGGCATCATCCATGGCTGGTCGCTGTGGGCCGCCATCGTGATCCTGTGCCGCGAGATCCTGGTTTCGGGCCTGCGGGAATATCTGGCGGCGCTGCGCGTCAGCGTGCCCGTCACAAAGCTCGCCAAATGGAAGACGACGGTTCAGCTCGTCGCGATCGGCTTCCTGCTTGCTGGCGAAGCCGGCGACCAGGTCGTGCCGGTGGTCACGCAGATCGGCCTGTTGCTGCTGTGGGCCTCGGCACTCCTCACCATGTACACCGGCTACGACTATTTCCGTGCCGGCATCCATCACCTCACCAAGGAGGATGAAGGATGAAGCTGAAATATTTCGCCTGGGTGCGCGAGCGTATCGGCAAGGCCGAGGAGACCATCGAACCGCCGGCGACCGTACGGACCGTGGAGGAATTGATCGCCTGGCTGTCCGGCCGGAGCGAGGCCTATGCCTATGCATTCGAGAAGCCGAAGGTGATCCGCGCCGCGATCGACCACGCCCATGTCAGGCCGGACGCCGCGATCGCGGGCGCCCGCGAGATCGCGTTCTTCCCGCCGATGACCGGCGGTTAGACGCATGAGCGGCCCCGTCACCATCCGCATCCAGGAAGACGATTTCGACGTCGCGCGCGAGATCGCGGGCTTGACCGGGGGCCGCACCGATATCGGCGCGGTCGTGAGCTTCTCGGGCATCTGCCGCAGCGACGAGGACAGCGCCAGGATTGCGGCGCTCACACTCGAACATTATCCTGATATGGCTGAGGAAGAGATCAAGCGCCATGTCGACGAGGCTACGTCGCGCTGGCCGCTCAGCGGCGTCACCATCATCCACCGCGTCGGCCGCTTCACGCCCGGCCAGAACATCGTGCTGGTGCTGACCGCCTCACAACATCGCCAGGCGGCGTTCGAGGCGGCTGAGTTCCTGATGGATTACCTCAAGACCAACGCGCCGTTCTGGAAGAAGGAAGAGAGCGCCACCGGCGCCGGCTGGGTCGAGGCCCAGGCCCGCGACGACGAAGCCGCCGCACGCTGGACCCGGTCCTGATGGCAACAACTTCGAAAAAGACCGTGCGCGGCCGCGCCGCGCCAAAGCTCGCGAAGGTGGGCCGCGGCGAGCTCCTCACCCTCATCGATTTTGTCCGTTATGCGGTAAGCCGCTTTGTCGAAGCCAGGCTCGCCTTTGCGCATGGCACGACCGATCCGATCGCCGAGGCGGCGTTCCTGGTCTGCGAGGCCCTGCATCTGCATCCCGATCAGTTCGAGGCCTTCGCCCACGCCCGCGTCACATCAGCGGAAGGCAAGACCATCCTCGATCTCATCCATAAGCGCGTCACCACGCGCAAACCGGCCGCCTATCTCGTCAATAAGATCTACATGCGCGGCCTGCCCTTCTATGTCGACGAGCGCGTCATCGTTCCGCGCTCCTTCATCGGCGAGCTCATGGACTCGCATTTCGGCGGCGATGGCGAGGCTGGCTCGCTGATCGACGATCCCACGGCCGTCGAACGGGTGCTCGATCTCTGCACGGGATCGGGCTGCCTGGCGATCCTCGCCGCGCATCATTTCCCGAATGCCGCGGTCGATGCCGTCGATATCTCCAAGGGCGCGCTCGAAGTTGCGACGCGCAATGTCAGCGAGCACGGGCTCGACGAGCGGATCACGCTCCATCGCGGTGACCTGTTCGCGCCGCTCGGCGATGCGCACTACGACCTGATCATCACCAACCCGCCGTATGTGGATGCTGAGGGCATGGCGGCGCTGCCGCCGGAGTGCCGCGCAGAACCAAAGCTCGCTTTCGACGGCGGCGCCGACGGCCTCGACGTGGTCCGCCGCATCCTGCGCGACGCGCCTGACCATCTCACGCCGGATGGCGGCCTGCTCTGCGAGATCGGCCGCGGCCGCGAATTGGTCGACGAGGCCTTTCCGGAGCTGCCGCTGCTCTGGCTCGACACCGAAGAGTCCGGGGGCGAAGTGTTCTGGATCGCGGCAGCCGATCTCGTCTGATCCGACGACAGCCACGCCTCTTCGGAACAAGTCAAATTCCGCCACGTTCATCCACCGACGAATGTCTCGCACTCGGAGGATGTCCGCATGCTTGCGCCATCGGGCGAATTGCTGCGCGCCGGCGTGGCGCTCAAGCTCAACCAGCTCAAGCGCGCCACGCGATCCTATCTGCGCGACCGCACCAACGAGGCGACGGGACGTGCAACAGCCTATGCGGTTGCGGCGGGACTGCTCGCGGTGGCGGGCTTGTTCGTCGTCGCGGCCCTTTTTGTCGGCCTGATCGCCTTGTACCGCTGGGTAGCAATTACGTACGGACAATTCTGGGGCTTCGGCGCCGTCGGCGCGGTGCTGCTGGTGCTGGCCGCCGCCTGCGCCGGCGTGGCCATGGCTCAGATCAAGCGCAAGCCCAAGCCAATCGTGCCGCTCGCCAGCCGCCTGCGCGTGGCGATCGCCACCCCGCGGATCCCGCGCGGAACAATGAAGCAGGCGGTGAAAGAGGTCGCGACGACGATTCCTCTGGTGCCGCTCGCACCGGGCGAACGCGGCCATGGCGGCAAGTCTTGGTCGGGGAAGTCTTGGTCTGGGAGGTCCTGGTCTGGGAAGTCCTGGCCGGTTCGTTCCAACCGCTCCGTGCAACTCGGCCTGATGCTCGCGGCCGTTGGGCTGGTGGGTCTCACGGCGGCGCGCCGGCGGCGTCACCAGCACGGAGCGGATATTTGAATGTGTGCGCGGCGCTCCGAGCAGCTCGACAGCTGGCTGCTGGTGGCAGCCACTACGGTGTTCGTGCTGACCGCGGAACGGTATTTCCAGGAGTCCGGCCTGATCCGGCCGAGGCCTCCGCAAGACCACCGCAACAACGACGCAAACTCGCCGGATGCGAGGCCAGCGGACGCAGCGATGCAGCCCGGCCGCGGCCGCCGCGCCAAAAGCCCGTTTGCGATCCCCTGGGCGGGCTGGAAGGATATTTTCTGGCGCACTTATCAGCGCATCGACGACGATCGCCTGCTCGCCACCGCGGGCGGCGTCGTCTTCTTTGGGCTGCTGGCGATCTTCCCCGCCGTGACCGCGCTGGTCTCATCCTACGGCCTGTTCGCCGATCCCTCGACCATCAGCGCCAATCTGCACACGCTGGCGATGATGCTGCCCGAGGGCGCGTTTCAGATCGTCGAGGACCAGGTCGGGCGCGTGGTGTCGCATGGCAATACGGCGCTCGGCATCACCTTCCTCTTTGGTCTCGTGCTCGCGGTCTGGAGCGCCAATGCCGGCGTCAAAGCCATCTTCGATGCCCTCAACGTCGCCTATGAGGAGCGCGAGAAGCGCAGCTTCATCCGGCTGAACATGGTGTCGCTGGCATTCACGGTCGGCGGCATCGCGGCGCTGCTGCTGATGGTGGGCACCGTGGTCGCCTTCCCGCTCGCGCTCAACCATCTCGGCCTCGTGCCCGAAAGCAAGCTGATCGTCGCTCTCGCACGATGGCCAGTGCTGTTCGTCATTCTCCTCGCGGCGCTTGCCGTTCTCTATCGCTTCGCGCCCAGCCGCGACGCGCCGCGCTGGCAATGGCTGAGCCTCGGCGCGGTAGCAGCCGCCATCCTCTGGATCGCCGGCTCGGCGCTGCTGTCCTGGTACCTCTCGGAATTCGCCAATTACAACGCCACCTACGGCTCGCTCGGCGCGGCGATCGGCCTGATGATGTGGATGTGGATGTCGGCGATCGTCATCATGTTGGGCGCCGAACTGAACTCGGAGATCGAACGACAGACCCTGCGGGACACGACCACCGGGCGGCCCAGGCCGCTCGGCAGCCGCGAGGCCGTCTCGGCCGACACGGTCGGCGCCACCGCGCCATTTTGATGGCTGGTGGTCAGCCCCATCCTGCTGCGGTCCAGCCGCCACGCGTGAATGGCTGCTATCCCCTCGAATCAACAATGATGTTAAGGTCCGCTCGCTTGGGGGAGCATGAGACGTCACGGCGCCGGACCAAGGCCCGTGCTTTCCCGGGGGGTGAGGCAGTCAGCACTTGAGGCATAACGCGTGGCATGATTCGCATTTCGACGATCTTCATCGCCATCTGCATGGTTCTGGTCGCGGCCTCGCTCGGGCTTGTCCTCTACTCGGTCGCCGGCATCAGTGGAACCGAATCCGCCATCGTGGCGCTGACCGCGCTGACCTTCCTGACCCTCTACAACGCGGTGTCGATGCGGCTGCGTGACCGCAGCGACGTCGGCGGCCAGATCGCCGACCTCTCGCGCGGCACCGCCGACCTCGCCCGCCAGGTGGCCGAGTTCGGCCGCAGGCTCGCGGCGATCGAGGGGCGCATCGCATCGGCCAATTCGACCAACTCCGACCGCATCCAGTCGGTGGTCGGCGAAATCAACGAGCTCGGCGGACTGGTCAGGCAGCTCGCCGCCACCGTGTCGACCCATGAGGACCTGCTGGCCGACGGAACGCCGGCTCCTGTCCCGGTGACGAAGTCGCAACCGGAAGCGCCGATCGACTTGATGACAATGGCCGAGGAAAGGCCAGCAATGGCCGAGCAAAGGTTAGTTGCGCCGCAGCCGCTCCCGTCCGCACCGCGGCCTGCGCCCGCACCGATGGTCCATGCCCCCGCTGGCGGACGCAACCAGACCCAGATGCTGGCCACGCTGCGCAACGCGATCGACGAAAACCGCATCGACATCTTCCTCCAGCCGATGGTGACGCTGCCGCAGCGCAAGGTGCGGTTCTACGAGGCGGTGACGCGGGCGCGCGACGAGCGCGACCAGTTGATCGCCGCCGAGGAATTCATCAGCATTGCCGAAGCCTCCGGCCTGATCGGGCGCATCGACACCATGGTGATGCTGCGCTGTGTGCAGGTGCTGCGTCGGCTGATGGTGCGCAACAAGGAGGTCGGCGTGTTCTGCAACGTCGCTGCCTCCACGCTCGGAAATTCCACCACCTTCGCGCAATGCCTCGATTTTCTCGAAGCCAACCGGGCACTGGCGCCGTCGCTGGTGCTGGAGTTCAAGCAATCGACCTTCCGCAATCTCGGCCCTGCCGAAACCGAGAATCTCGCCGCGCTGGCCCAACGCGGTTTCCGCTTCTCGATCGACCATGTCACGGATTTGCGCATCGAGCCGCGCGAGCTCGCTGACCGCGGCGTGCGCTTCATCAAGGTGCCGGCCACGCTGCTGCTCGACCCAAGGCAGGCCTCGACCTCCGACATCCACCCGTCCGACCTGTCGGACCTGCTCGGCCGCTTCGGCATCGATCTGATCGCCGAGCGGATCGAAGGCGAGCGCGCGGTGGTCGACCTGCTCGACTTTGATGTGCGGTTCGGCCAGGGTTTTCTGTTCGCGCCACCCCGCCCATTGCGGCCGGAGGGGGCATCTGCTACCGGCGGGGCCTCGCCGACCCAGGCGCAGGACACTCAGGGATCCAATGGCTCCGGGACACAAAGCCCAGGCGCGACGTCTACTGCGTCTCCGCCACAGCGTATCACCGGCAACGCGGCGCTCGCGCGCCGTGTCTGATCGGCCGCGCGCATCATGACCACGCTGCATTTCGCCGAAAGCCTGCGTGAGCTCGTGGGCGGTGTGGACGTCGTGCTCAGCGACATCTGGGGCGTGGTCCACAACGGCCTGGAATCCTTCCCCGAGGCCTGCGAGGCGCTGCACACCTATCGCAGCCACGGCGGTACGGTGATCCTGATCACCAATGCGCCGCGCCCCGCCGACTCCGTGCAACGGCAATTGCGCAAGCTCGGCGTCGCCGACGAGATCTATGACGCGATCGTCTCTTCGGGCGACCTGACGCGGCTCTATGTCGCCGATCATCCCGGGCGCAAGATGTTCTGGCTCGGCCCGGAGCGCGACAACTCGATCTATCGCGGCCTCGATGCCACGCTCGCGCCGATGGAAGAGGCCGACTACATCGTCTGTACCGGCCTCTATGACGACGAGACCGAGACGGCGGAAGACTATCGCGGCATGATGCTGAAGGCGCGCGAGCGCAAGCTGACGCTGATCTGCGCCAATCCCGACATCGTAGTGGAGCGCGGCGACCGACTGATCTATTGCGCCGGCGCGATCGCCGAGCTCTATCGCGAGCTTGGCGGCGAAGTGATTTTCTACGGCAAGCCGCACCGGCCGATCTACGAGCGTGCGATGGCGCTTGCCGGCGAACGTCAGGGCCACCAGATCGACCGGAAGAGGGTGCTGGCGATCGGCGATTCCGTCCGCACCGACCTCACCGGCGCGCGCGAATTCGGCATCGACTGCCTGTTCGTCACCCGCGGCATCCATTCCGAGGAATTCGAAGGCCTCGACCAGCTCGATCCGGCTTCCGTAGCGGAATTGTTCGGCCATCCGCCGAAGGCGCTGATGCGCGAATTGAAGTGGTGACGGTTTAGCTCTGAGGTAAGAGCCGCTATGCCCGGGCTTGACCCGGCCATCCACGACCTCCTTTCCAGCTCCAACAACGTGGATGCCCGGGACAAGCCCGGGCGTAACGACACTGGTGAAAGCTGTAAGTCCGGTTGAGCGGCGCTTTACGCGCTCGCCATGTCCGGGAAGACCGCCTCGATCTTGGTCTTCAGCGTTGCCGCGTTGAACGGCTTGACGATATAGTTATTCACCCCGGCCTTCTTGGCCGCGATCACGTTCTCGGTCTTGGATTCCGCCGTGATCATGATGAAGGGCGTGGTGGCGAGGTTGGGATCGGCCCGCACTTCGCGCAGGAGGTCATAACCCGTCATCGGCTCCATGTTCCAATCGGAGATCACGAGCCCGTATTTCTTGCCACGCATCTTGTTGAGCGCCGCCGAGCCATCGCTGGCATCGTCGATGTTGTCAAAGCCAAGCTGCTTCAGCAGATTCCTGATGATACGGATCATGGTGCTGTAGTCGTCCACCACCAGAACCGGCATCGACAAATCAACCGCCATCTCGACTCCCCCAAACGCAAACCAAGGAATATTACGATCGGACCTGCCGGGACGGAGCCCAGCGGTTCCACGGTCAAGGACTAGCACCAAGGCGTTAAACAGCGCGTTAATTGGGGGGCCAGTAAGGATTGAAATCGTGTTCGATGCCGGCACATCCGCCCGCTTGACTTCATCCGGCCGGTCGCGCCACGGTCCCGGCCCGTCCTGCCGGTTCGAGAAATTCCCCTGATGGCCCCGCATTTTACCGTTATCCGCGACATCACGCCGGATTCCGCGATTCCGCGGGGGGCCGTGGTCGCCATGGGCAATTTCGACGGCGTTCATCTCGGCCACCGCGCGGTGATCGCGGCGGCCCTGGAAATGGGCCGGACGCATGGCCGCCCTGCGCTGGCATTGACCTTCGAGCCGCATCCGCGCCGGTTTTTTAGCCCCAACACCCCCCAGTTCCGCCTGACGGACGAGCCGGCGAAGCTGCGGCTGCTGGCCGGCACCGGGCTTGCCGGCGCCGTGGTCATGACCTTCGACAAGGCCCGCGCCGGGACCACTGCGCAAGACTTCATTCACCATGACCTGATCGGGCGCCTCGGGGTGAGCGGCATCGCGGTCGGCTACGACTTCCATTTCGGCAAGGGCCGGGTCGGCTCACCGAGCCTCCTGGTCAACGAGGCGCCCCGGCTCGGCATCGAGGTCGACGTCCAGCCGCACGTCGATATCGACGAACGGCCGGTCTCCTCCAGCGCCATCCGGATCGCGCTCGCCGAGGGCCAACTCGACGAAGCCACCGCCATGCTGGGTGCCCCATGGTTTATCACCGGCGAGGTCATCCACGGCGAAAAGCGCGGCCGCGACCTCGGTTATCCCACCGCCAATATCCGGTTGGACGCCAATTGCGGCCTGAAGCATGGCATCTATGCGGTGCGGGTCGGCCGCGGCGCCGAGCGCCTGGACGGCGTCGCAAGCTTCGGCCGCCGTCCGACCTTCGACAATGGCGCGCCCCTCCTGGAGATTTTCCTGTTCGATTTCAAGGGCGACCTTTACGGCCAGGCGCTGGACTGCGCCTTTATCGGCTTTATCCGCGAGGAGTTGAAATTCGACAGCCTCGAAGCCCTGATCCGCCAGATGGACAACGACTCCGCCCGCGCCCGCGCCATGCTGGCGGCCGCCCCGGATGCGTTTCCGCGGCTTGGAAGGCTCGACTGATCAACCGGACCCGGCAAGGAGCCGTGGATCAAAAGGTGCCTGGATCACCTCCGCCACGTTAATGCGCGCGGCCTCCGGATGTGCAGGGTTCAGGAGAAAGTTGGCCCCACGCTCGCTTATAGCAGAGGGCACCTGCAAGAGTGCACTCGTCGAGCGATCGAGCTATCGATCTCCGACCTCACGGCTGACCATCATCTGGGTCCGCCAATCCAGCGGCAATTCCAGCCCGGCGATCTCAACGACAATGTCGTCGGGGACTGCGATACGCAGCAATTGGTAGGCCGGCGGGATGGGATCGCGGTCCATGTGGACCAGCCGGGTCAGCCAGACTTCGGCTCGTTCCGCGTCGCCGAAAACGCGGGTCGCGAGCGTGCTGATATCGAGCAGCCGGACCAGCGCCTCACGTTCCGGACCGCCTACCGCAGAGACCATCTCGACCGAAAACGCTCGCAGACGTTGCTCGGCCTTGGAGAGCACGTCTTGTCGGCTCCCCCGTGTCTCCGTAGCTCCTTCAGCTCTTCCAAAACCTCTGCAAGCGGCGCGGCGTTCATGAAATTTTCTCCGTCTATCAATAATTTAGCGTCTTTCAAGAAATCCGCAACTGCACTCTGTCCGGCATCTAGACCTTTGCGCTTCCCCGGCCTGACTGCTATGGAGAGCCCATGTTTGCGCGGCGCACCATAGGGATTAGCGGCCCGGCTTCCGCCTGAGCCTTCGGCTCGGCGCAAGACCGGGATGTCGTCGTTTCACCCCGCGATTCCAGTCGCTATCCATTTTCCGCGCCCCTTCCGAGCCAGTCAGCCTCATGTCCGAAAAGCCACAAAAGTCCGACGCCAAAGACTATTCGAAAACCCTGTTCCTGCCGCAGACGGAATTCCCGATGCGTGCCGGCCTGCCGCAGCGCGAGCCGGAGATCCTCAAGCGCTGGTACGAGATCGGCCTCTACGAGAAGCTGCGCGAGAGCGCGAAGGGCCGCGACAAGTTCGTGCTGCATGACGGCCCACCCTATGCCAACGGCAACATCCATATCGGCACGTCGCTGAACAAGATCCTGAAGGATCTCGTCACCAAGAGCCAGCAGATGCTCGGCTTCGATTCCAACTACGTCCCGGGCTGGGACTGCCACGGCCTGCCGATCGAGTGGAAGGTCGAGGAGGAGCACTATCGCAAGAAGGGCAAACAGAAGCCCGACTTCCGCGACAGTGCCGCGATGATCGATTTCCGCAGGGAATGCCG
The DNA here is from genome assembly GCF_023074015.1 of Bradyrhizobium sp. 142. NCBI lineage: Bacteria > Pseudomonadati > Pseudomonadota > Alphaproteobacteria > Hyphomicrobiales > Nitrobacteraceae > Bradyrhizobium > Bradyrhizobium sp. 142. The sequence continues at coordinate 25,014 of NZ_JADPKQ010000489.1, read as the reverse complement.
TGCCTACGCGACACACTGGCTCGGCGTGCAGCGCGAGGAGTTCAAGCGCCTCGGCGTGATCGGCGACTGGGATCATCCCTACGCCACGATGACGTATCCCGCCGAAGCCCAGATCGCGCGCGAACTGATGAAGTTCGCGGCCAACGGCACGCTCTACCGCGGCTCCAAGCCGGTGATGTGGAGCGTGGTCGAGAAGACCGCGCTCGCCGAGGCCGAGGTCGAATACGAGGACTACACCTCCGATACGGTGTGGGTGAAATTCCCGGTCACCTCGCCTGCACATGGCGCGCTCGCCTCCGCAAGCGTCGTGATCTGGACCACCACGCCCTGGACCCTGCCGGGCAACCGCGCCATCTCGTTCTCGCCGAAGATCGCCTACGGCCTTTATAAGGTGACAGACGCGCCGGCCGACAATTGGACCAAGACCGGCGATCTCCTGATCCTCGCCGATGCGCTCGCCGAAGAGGTGTTCAAGCAGGCGCGCGTGACGGCCTTTGAGAAAGTTCGCGACATCCCTAGCGATACCATGGACGCGATCGAATGCGCCCATCCCCTCAAGGGCCTTGCCGGCGGCTACGAGTTCATCGTGCCGCTACTCCCGGGCGATCATGTCACCGACGATACCGGCACCGGATTCGTGCATACGGCGCCCGGCCATGGCCGCGAGGACTTCGATGCCTGGACGGCGCAGGCGCGCGATCTCGATGCCCGCGGCATCAAGACGGCGATCCCTTACACGGTCGACGAGAACGGCGCCTACACAGATCATGCCCCTGGCTTCGTCGGAAAACGTGTCATCAACGACAAGGGCGAGAAGGGCGAGGCCAACGAGGCCGTGATCAAGGCGCTTGTCGAAAAAGGCATGCTGCTCGCGCGCGGCCGGCTGAAGCACCAATATCCGCATTCCTGGCGCTCCAAGAAGCCGGTGATCTTCCGCAACACGCCGCAATGGTTCATCGCAATGGACAAACCTATTGTGGACGACCCGGGCAAGCCCGGGGCTACGGATATTGCCTCCAAATCCGGCGACACGTTGCGCGCGCGCGCGCTGCACGCGATCTCGGTCACGCAATGGGTGCCGCCGTCGGGCGAGAACCGCATCAACGGCATGATCGAATCGCGCCCCGACTGGGTGATCTCGCGCCAGCGCGCCTGGGGCGTGCCGATCGCTGTGTTCGTGCGTGAGAAGGGCGACGGCTCCGCCGAGATCCTTCAGGACGAGGCCGTCAACACCCGCATCGGCGAAGCCTTCGAAAAGGAAGGCGCCGACGCCTGGTACGCGCAAGGCGCGCGCGAGCGTTTCCTGGGGGCGCGCGCGAGCGAGGACTGGCAGAACGTCGACGACATCCTCGACGTCTGGTTCGATTCCGGCTCCACGCATGCCTTCGTGCTCGAAGATCCCGTGCACTTCCCCGGCCTTGCCGGCATCAAGCGCAAGGTCGACGGTGGCAAGGACACCGTGATGTACCTCGAAGGCTCGGACCAGCATCGCGGCTGGTTCCACTCCTCGCTGCTGGAAAGCTGCGGCACGCGCGGCCGGGCGCCCTACGACATCGTGCTGACGCACGGGTTCACCCAGGACGAGCACGGCCGCAAGATGTCGAAGTCGCTCGGCAATACCATCGAGCCGCAGGTCGTCATCAAGGAATCCGGCGCCGACATTTTGCGGCTCTGGGTCGCCGCCTGCGACTACACTGACGACCAGCGCATCGGTCCGGAGATCCTGAAGAACACGGTCGAGACCTATCGCAAGCTGCGCAACACCGTGCGCTGGATGCTCGGCACGCTGCATCATTACAAGCCCGCTGACGCGGTCGCGCTCGCCGAGATGCCGGAGCTCGAACGGCTGATGCTGCACGAGCTCGCGGTGCGGGCCGCCACGATCCGCAAGGCCTATCAGGAGTTCGACTACAAGACGGTGGTTGCGACGCTGTCCGCCTTCCTGAACAGCGAGCTCTCCGCGTTCTATTTCGACATCCGCAAGGACACGCTCTATTGCGATCCGCCGTCGTCGCTGACTCGCAAGGCGGCGCTGACCACGATTGATCAGCTCTGCAACGCGGTCCTGAAATGGCTGGCGCCGGTCCTGAGCTTCACCGCGGAGGAAGCCTGGCGGATGTACAGGCCTGATGCCGAGCCCTCCGTGCATCTGACCCAGTTCCCGCAAGGCCTCGAAAAGCTCCGCGACGACAAACTCGCCGCGAAATGGGAGGCGATCCGCAACGTGCGCCGCGTCGTCACCGGCGCGCTCGAGCTCGAGCGTGCCGCCAAGAATATCGGCTCGTCGCTGGAGGCGTCACCGGTCATCTATGTCGCCGATCGCGACATGCTGGCGACGCTGTTCGACACAGATCTCGCCGAGATCTGCATCACTTCGAACTACGAGGTGCGCGAGGATGAGGCGCCGGCGGGCGCGTTCCGTCTCGATGCCGTGCCCGGCGTCGCCGTCGTGGTGGAGAAGGCGCAAGGCACCAAATGCGCCCGCTCCTGGAAGATTTCGCCGACGGTCGGCGAAGACCCAGAATATCCCGACGTCACCCCGCGCGATGCCAAGGCGCTCCGCGAATGGAAGGCGCTGGGGGCGGAGGTCTGATCCCTGGTCATGACACCCCTCCGCGCCGGCATTATCTCGGCCCTGGTCACGGTCGTCCTCGACCAGGCCTCAAAGCTTTGGCTGCTGAACGTGTTCGACCTCGCCCGTCGCGGCGCGGTGAAGGTGACGCCGTTTTTCGACCTCGTGCTGGCCTGGAACATCGGGATCAGCTTCGGCTGGCTTCAGAACGACGGCCAGGCGGCGCAGTTCGCGCTGATGGCGGTCAAAGTCATCGCGGTGGTTGCGCTGGCGATCTGGATGGCCCGGTCGCACACCTTCCTTGCGACCGTCGCGCTGGGGCTGATCATCGGGGGTGCCATCGGCAACAGTATTGATCGTCTCGCCTATGGCGCGGTGGTCGATTTCGCCCTGTTTCACGTCGAGATCGGCGGAAATACCTTTAACTGGTACGTCTTTAACCTCGCCGACGTGGCCATCGTTGCTGGCGTGGCGGCGCTATTGTATGATTCCTTTCTGGGGTACCCGCCGCAAAAGCGCCCTGATCCCGGCTGATACGGGCCGGCAGGCGGAACCTTGCCCTGCGGGGTCGGCCGTGCGCGACGCGGTCATCTGCCACAATTTGGAACAGGTACAGTGATGCGCAGCTCCGAGACCAGCGTTTCGATGGTTCGAGATCCCCGGCAAGGGTTCTGGAGAGCGCTGAAATTGTCCGCTGTCGCGCTCGGCGTCGGTCTCGTCATGTCGGCGGGCGCAGCCCGCGCCGGCGACGACGAGGACGATGACGAAATGACCTTCGAAGAGAAGCTCATCGACAATCTGATGTCCGGCATCGGTGGCAAGAGCATGGAGAAGCCCGGCATCGAATACCGCGAGCGCTCGCCGCTCGTCGTGCCGCCCAAGCTCGACCTGCCGCCGCCGGCTGCCACCGAGGCCAACGCTGCGCCGAACTGGCCGAAGGATCCCGACGAGAAGCGCCGCAAGGAAGCCATCGCCGCGCGGAAGAAAGCGACCAAAGCGACGGAGACCTGGCAGGCCGGCCGGCCGCTGTCGCCGAGCGAGATGAACGCGGCCAGGACGGCTGCACCGTCCCGCCAGAACAACGACCCGGTCCAGCCCGGCAACAGCACCAATAACCCGACGCTCAGCCCCGCCCAACTCGGATATACTGGCGGCCTGTGGAAGCTCTTCAAAGGGAGCGACCCCGAGTCCAAGCAGTTCACGTCGGAGCCGCCGCGCCAATCGCTGGTAGAACCTCCGCCGGGATATCAGACGCCGTCGCCGAACTATGCCTACGGCTCCGGGCCGGATAATTCGAAGCGAACTTACTTCGACGTCATGTCCGGCAAGGAGAAGGAGCAATAACGCTCCTGTCCCGCAGCAAGGTTCGAGGCGCGAACCGGACGATCCCGGTCCGTGCGGGCGGGACGTGGCCCATGATTGCTTGGCCCATCATTCTTGGCCCATGATTGCTTCGAGTTAATTGGCGTTCCCTGCTTCGTGACGCGAAGCGTCAGCCGCACGGTGTACGATGCCGTGCCTCCGAGCCGGACATCCGTGCTCGGCTTTTCATAAGGATCATGATGTCCCCTTACCGATCGGCTGCCCGCCTCCTTGCCGCGCTGCTTTCGACCAGTGTCCTTTCGGCCGGCGCTGCCCTCGCCCAGACCACGGTGACATCGGCCCCGCCCGCCAGCTTCACGCTCAGCAACGGCCTCCAGGTCGTGGTGATCCCGGACCACCGCACCCCCGTGGTCACGGAGATGATCTGGTACAAGGTCGGCTCGGCGGACGAGACACCGGGCAAATCCGGGCTCGCCCACTTCCTCGAGCACCTGATGTTCAAGGGTACGGACAAGCACCCGGTCGGCGAATTCTCCCAGACCGTGCTTCGCGTCGGCGGCAACGAGAACGCCTCCACCTCAGTCGACTACACCAACTATTACCAGCGCGTGCCGCGCGAGCAGCTGCCGACCATGATGGAGTTCGAGGCCGACCGCATGACCGGCCTAATCCTCAAGGACGAGAACGTGCTGCCCGAACGCGACGTCGTGCTCGAAGAGTACAACATGCGCGTCGCCAACAATCCCGACGCGCGGCTGAACGAGCAGATCATGGCGGCGCTCTATCTCAACCATCCCTACGGCCGGCCCGTGATCGGCTGGCACCAGGAAATCGAGAAGCTCGACCGCGAGGATGCGCTCGCCTTCTACCGCCGCTTCTACGCGCCCAACAACGCCATCCTGGTCATCGCCGGCGACGTCGAGGCCGCCGAAATCCGTCCGCTGGTCGAGCGCAATTTCGGGCCGATTGCAGCCCAGCCGGCGATCCCGGCGCGGCGCATCCGCCCGCAGGAGCCGGATCCGGCCGCGCCGCGCACCGTCACGCTATCGGATCCGCGCGTCGAGCAACCCAGCGTGCGGCGCTACTATCTGGTGCCCTCGGCCGCGACCGCCGCAGCCGGCGAGAGCGCCGCCCTCGACGTGCTGGCGCAGTTGATGGGCAGCGGCAGCAATTCCTATCTCTACCGCGCCCTCGTCGTCGACAAGCCGCTCGCCGTCTCCGCCAACGCTAGCTATTCAAGCATCTCGCTCGATCCGACCCAGTTCGCGGTCTCGGCCGCGCCGAAAGCCGGCGTCAGCTTCGCCGAGGTCGAGCAGGTCGTCGACGGCGTCATCGCCGACCTCGCGCAGAACCCGGTTCGCGCCGAAGACCTGGAGCGGGTCAAGACCCAGCTCATCGCGGAAGCGATCTACGCCCAGGACAACCAGGCGGTGCTGGCGCGCTGGTATGGCGGCGCGCTGACCACGGGCCTGTCGATCGAGGACATCAGAAGCTGGCCGGACCGCATCCGCGCGGTCACCGCCGAACAGGTTCGCGCTGTCGCACAGAAATGGCTCGAGAAGAAGCGTTCGGTAACGGGCTATCTGATCAAGGACACAGCTAGCACCAAGCGCGAGGAGAAGCGTTCGTGACCTATCCTTTTGCTTTCTCGCGCGCGCGGCGCATCGCATTGTCCGTTGCCGCCGGCGCGCTGCTCGCGCTGGCCACGATCTCGCCGTCACAGGCGGCCGCAAAGATCCAGCACCTGATCTCACCGGGCGGCATCGAGGCCTGGTTCGTACAGGACGCGACCGTGCCGCTGATCGCCATGGAATATTCCTTTGCCGGCGGCTCGGCCCAGGATCCCAAGGACAAATCGGGCGTCGCCAATCTGGTCGGCGACCTCCTCGACGAAGGCTCCGGCGATCTCGACTCCAAGACGTTCCACGAGCGTCTGGACCGTCGCGCCATCGAGCTGTCCTTCAGCGCCACCCGCGATAGCTTCCGCGGCAGCCTGCGCATGCTGCGCGACAACAAGGACGAAGCCTTCGACCTGTTGCGGATGGCTCTGACCTCGCCGCATTTCGAGGCTGCCGACGTCGAGCGCATCCGCTCGCAGGTCATCTCGGGGCTGCGCCGCGAGACCACCAATCCGTCATCGCTGGCGAGCCGCAAATTCCTCGAGGTCGCCTTCGGCGATCATCCCTATGGCCGGCAGACCAACGGCAACCTCGACAGCGTGCCGACCATCACGGTCGCCGACATGAAGGACTATGTTGGCCGCGTGCTTGCCAAGGACGGACTGAAGGTCGCGGTGGTCGGTGACGTCGATCCGGCCACGCTCGGCAAGCTGCTCGACCAGACATTCGGCGCGCTCCCCGCCAAGGCCAACCTCGTGCCGGTGCCCGACATCGAGGCCGCCAAGCCGCCGCAGCGCGCCTTCGTGGCGCTCGATGTGCCGCAGACGGTGATCACCTTCGGCGGCCCCGGCGTGAAGCGCAGCGATCCGAACTTCATGGCGGCCTATGTCGTGAACCACATCCTCGGCGGCGGCGGATTGTCCTCCCGGCTCTATCGCGAGGTCCGCGAGAAGCGCGGGCTGGCCTATTCTGTGTTCGAGTCCCTGCTGTGGATGGAGCATTCGGCGGTCTTCATCGGCAACACCGGCACGCGCGCCGACCGCGCCGGCGACACCATCGATGCCATCGAGAAGGAGGTGCGCCGTATCGCCGAGGAGGGCCCGACGCAGAAGGAGCTCGACGAGGCCAAGTCCTATCTCAAGGGCTCGCAGATGCTGGCGCTGGACACCTCCTCCAAGCTCGCGCAGGCGCTGCTGCAGTACCAGCAGGACAAGCTGCCGATCGACTACATCGAGAAGCGCAACGCCATCGTCGATGCGGTGACGTTTGACGACGCCAAGACGGCCGCCAAGCGCCTGTGGGGCCAGGGGCTGTTGACCGTCGTGGTCGGCCGCGCGCCCCAGGCCGCCGCGCAACCGGCGGCAGCGGTGCCCAAGTCGAACTGACTGTCGAACTGACGCCTTCCCTACGCGTCCTGAAATGGCCGGGCTCGCCCGACCATTTGCGTTTCTGGCGCCATTGCCGAACCTGGATGTCCGGGATATGTCCGGGCATCACGAATGGTGCCACCATGCTGCGGATATCCCGCGATCTCGTCATTGACGAGGACGATATCGAGATCGGCTTCGTCCGCGCCTCCGGGCCCGGCGGGCAGAACGTCAACAAGGTCGCGACCTCGGCGCAACTGCGCTTCGACACCGCCAAGCTGACCTTGCCGGAGGATGCGCGCTTGCGCCTCGCCCGCCTCGCCGGCCAGCGCATGACCAAGGACGGCGTCATCGTGATCCAGGCGCAGCGCTTCCGCACCCAGGAGCGCAATCGCCAGGACGCCATCGACCGGCTCCTCGAGATCCTGCGCGAGGCCATGATACGGCCGACGCCGCGGCGCAAGACGCGGCCGACCTTTGCCTCCAAGCAGCGCCGGCTCGAGGGCAAGAAGCACCGCAGCGACGTCAAGGCAAAGCGCGGCCGCGGCTTCGACGACTGATCGATCGGGTTCGGCCTGACCCGTTTCACGACTGCCCAAACAAAAAAGTCGAAAACAACCCCATGCACAGTGGCCGGCAATTGCCGGCGCTATGCCCTGTGGGTTTGCGTAACTGTCTGACATCTTGGGTAGATCGGCGGCATCATCGGTGCGCCGGGGCGGGTTGCGCCCTTTCGACACGGAATTGCAACCCGGACAGCCAAAATAACCTCCGGCCGCGGGGGCGACCGGAGGCCTGTCGTTTCGCGGAAGACTAGTAACGCTTGCCTGGGGCGGCACCGCCCGACGTGGAATCGTCCGCGGTCCCTTTGTGCGTAGCGCTGCCTGTGGTGCCGGCCGAGCCCTTGGTGCCCTTGGTCGACTTCATGCCCATCTTCTCGCCCGCCGCGCCCGGCTGCGCGTTCAATTCCTCATCGTCGCCTGCCGATGCGCCGCCTTGGACGCCCTTGCTCTGCACGCCCCCACGCGCCTTGGTGTCGGACGAGACGCCTTGCGCCAGGACGGGTCCCGCGAGCAAGGCCGAAAGCGCGCATGCGATCACTGAGGTCTTCACTAACTTCATCCATTTCTCCTGGATTTTGTTCGCGATGAGCGGCTGGTGTTTTTCGCCGTTCGCCTGGACTGGACCGTCCCATCGCGCAGAGAGCCGAACGGCGCAGTCGCCATGCAATCCGGATCGTGTGGTCATCGTTGAGGGATTTCGCGGCAGTTTCGCGGAATTGTGCTCCTCATATGCGGCGGCGCGGAACATCGACGCGAGCCGCAAACGCCAAGTTCGGCCTCGCAACGGCTCCAACGAAACAGCCCGCTACTACCATCGCATGTTTGACGCCGCCTAGAGTTTGCGCACGCTGAATTTGATGTGAATGAGCGGACTTTGGCGATGCGCGCGATCGTGCTGGGATTGTGCACCGCAGTGATGCTGGTGATGCGAGGTGCTGACGCGCAGATGCCCTTGCCGGCTGCAAAGCCGCCGGACGGCGCGACGCTGTTCAAGCAGCAATGCGCGGTGTGCCACACCACCAACCTGTCGGAACCGATGCGGCAAGGCCCGCCGCTGGTCAAAATCGTGGGACGGCCGGCCGGCAGGGTCGAAGGGTTTCACTATTCGGACGGCCTCGCGAGAGCCGACTTCGCCTGGGACGAGGCCAGGCTCGACGCCTGGCTGACCAATCCGCAAGCCGTCGTTCCCGGCGTGGTCATGGTCTACCGGCAGGCCAAGCCGGAGATGCGCGCCGCCATCATCGCCTTTCTGAAGGAGCTGAACTGAATGGCAAAGCCGGTCCATTCCATGATCCGCGTGTGCGACGAGGCCCGCTCGCTCGATTTCTACAGGCGCGCCTTCGGCCTCGAAGTCGCCGACCATCTGAAATTCGGGGATTTCGCCCTGATCTATCTGCGGCACCCGTCCTCGCCCTTCGAACTGGAGCTGACGGTCAATTTCGATCGCAAGGAACCGTACGCGCTCGGCGACGGCTACGGCCACCTCGCGGTGGTGGTCGAGGACCTCGATGCCGAACATGCGCGATTCGAGCGCGAGCAACTCGCGCCGGGGCCGCTGCGCGATTTCAAGCACGACGGCAGGACGCTGGCGCGCTTCTTCTTCGTCAGCGATCCCGACGGCTACAAGATCGAGGTGATCCAGCGCGGCGGACGTTTCAACTGACCAAAACACAAATCAAGATTAACGGAGGAATCCATGAGAGAAGTCGATCGCCGAAGCAAGCACAGCCGCCGCGTCTTTCTCAAGGGCGCGGCGAGTGCCGTGCCGGTCGCCGCAGTCGCGGCCGCCGTCAACATCGAAGGCGCCTGGGCCGATGAGGCGAGCGCGCTGACACCTGCGACAATGAAGACGCTGCTGAAGGTCGCGCGCGATATCTATCCGCACGATTTCCTCGGCGACAGCTACTACATCACCGCGATCAAACCGTGGGACGACAAGGCGGCGAAGGATCCCGCGGTCAAGGCGCTGATCAGCGACGGCATCAGCAGGCTTAACCAGAACGCGCGCGACCGCCACAAGGTGGCTTACGCGGACGTCCCCTGGGAATCCGATCGCGTCGTGCTGCTCAAGGAGATCGAGCAGAGCGACTTCTTCCAGAAGGTACGCGGCGACCTCGTCGTATCACTCTACAACCAGAAAGAGGTCTGGCCGCGGTTCGGCTACGAGGGCTCCTCCGCCGAGCATGGCGGCTACATTAACCGCGGCTTTGCCGACATCGACTGGCTGCCGAAAGCTTAGATCACCTCAACGGTTCAGGAGAACGCATATGGCAAAATTCGATCTGAACGACTCTGGCGTTGCGGTGATCGTCGGCTCCGGCGCCGGCGGCGGCACGCTGGGCAACGAGCTCGCGCAGAAGGGCGTCAAGGTCGTCATCCTCGAGGCCGGTCCGCGCATCGAGAACCATGACTTCATCAACGACGAGTGGGACAGCTTTTCCCAGCTGGCCTGGACCGATGCCCGCACCACATCGGGAACATGGCGCGTCGCCAAGGACTTTTCCGGTCTTCCGGCCTGGATCGTCAAGGCGGTCGGCGGCTCGACCGTGCATTGGGCCGGCGCATCGCTGCGCTTCGACGAGCACGAGTTCAGGGTCAAGAGCACCTACGGCAACATTCCCGGCGCCAACCTGTTGGACTGGCCGGTGACGCTCGCGGAGATGGAGCCGTGGTACGCCAAGGCCGAGAACAAGATGGGCGTGACCCGCACCAACGGCATTCCCGGACTTCCCGGCAACAATAACTTCAAGGTGCTCGAGGCCGGCGCGAAGAAGCTCGGCTACAAGACCGTGCACACCGGCAACATGGCGATCAACAGCCAGCCGCGCGACGGGCGCGGATCCTGCCAGCAGATCGGCTTCTGCTTCCAGGGCTGCAAGTCCGGTGCAAAATGGTCGACGCTCTACACCGAGATCCCCAAGGGCGAGGCGACCGGAAATCTGGAGGTCCGTCCGAGCAGCATGGCGGTCAAGATCGAGCACGATGCGAGCGGCAAAGTCACCGGCGTCGTCTACGCCGACGAACGAGGTGCCATGCAGCGTCAGAAGGCCCGCATCGTCGCGGTCGCCGGCAACTCGATCGAAAGTCCGCGGCTGCTGCTGAACAGCGCCTCGACCATGTTCCCCGATGGCCTCGCCAATTCGTCGGGACAGGTCGGCCGCAACTACATGCGTCACATGACCGGCAGCGTCTATGCCGTGTTCGAAAAATCGGTGCACATGTATCGCGGCACCACCATGGCCGGCATCATCCGCGACGAGGCGGCGAACAATCCGAAGCGCGGCTTCGTCGGCGGCTACGAGATGGAGACGCTATCGCTCGGCCTGCCCTTCATGGCGGCGTTCCTCAATCCCGGCGCCTGGGGACGCCCGTTCACCGCAGCGATCGACGGCTATCCGCGCATGGCCGGCATGTGGCTGGTCGGCGAGGACATGGCGCAGGAGACCAACCGCATCACGCTCGATCCGACCGTCAAGGACAAGTTCGGCCAGCCGGTCGCGAGCGTGCATTTCGACGACCATCCCAACGACATCGCGATGCGCGCCCACGCCTACAAGCAGGGCTCGGCGGTGTACGACGCCGTCGGCGCCACCGTGACCTATCCGACGCCGCCCTATCCGAGCACGCACAATCTCGGCACCAACCGGATGAGCGAGAAGCCGCGCGACGGCGTGGTTAACAAGTTCGGCCAGAGCCACGACGTCAAGAATTTGTTCGTCTCCGACGGCAGTCAGTTCACCAGCGGCGCAGCCTGCAACCCAACCCTGACCATCGTCGCGCTTGCCATCCGGCAGGCGGATTACATCGCGGGCGCGATGCAGAAGAAGGAGATCTGACGTCAGTAGCCACCGCGTCCGCACGGACGAATGTGGCAGGAAAGTTCGCCGCGGCCATCCTTCGAGGCGCCCGCCTACGGCGGGCCCTCAGGATGAGGTCGCGTTTGCGGCGAGATATCAGACACTCATGGTGAGGAGCCCGCCAAAGCGGGTGTCTCGAATCATTCAGGCCGAGCATATGCAATGCATGACCCCAGGGAGCAATTTGGCGAAATTCGTCGTTCGGGACTGTGGCGCGTACCCATAAATTCGTCGCGTTCGCTTTGCTCTCAGAAGGCGACTTTGAAGCCGACATGGCTACGTGTCGGCCTGGGCCAACTCCGGACGTCTGCGGGAGCAGCATGATCGCCTCCGCACTCGACGCCAATAGGTCGTGGCCGCGCCCTTACTGCGACCAACCGCAGGACCAGTCAGTGACACTGACTTGCGTATTCAGTTGGTCGCAGTGTGAAGTTGCTGACACCGGGTCCGATCTTCAGGCCCTAAGCAAACTGAGGCATTATGCCTCTTGGGCGAAAACACCCATTTCTAGGGCGCGTCCAGTCTCGTAGAATGTGGTTGCCCTTGAAGCGGGATGTGCCGAAGTCACCGTTCGGGACGAACGAGCAGTACTAGCGCTGTCGGCAGGTACGCGACCCTCTGAGACCGCCCCCTTTTTGGTTTCACACCACGATTTCACATTCCACACGCGCGCAGCTTTTGCGGCGGCTTGTTGCAGTAACCTAAGGAGAAAAGCGATGAGCAAGATCGATCGAAGGTCTGCATTGGCATTCGGGTTGGCAGCGGCTACGGCGGCCATGATAAAGCCCGCCGCCGCTCAAACTACGGGCTACAAGGACTCAACTCCGTGGCCAGGTGTGGTGGTGCGTGAGTATGATGGCGAGACACCATCGCTGATCCCGGGTTTTAAGACCGTCTCAATGCGCGACATCATCATGCAGCCGGGATCGAAGACTATGGGCCCCCCGATGATGAATGCCATGGTCTGCCATATCACCGAAGGAGAGCTTCGGCTTGAGCAGGACGAAAAGACCTTTACCGGCAAGAAGAATTTTGTCTGGACCTGCAACAAGGACACAAAGGAGCAGGCGTTCAATGATGGGAACGTGGTCGCAATTATGCGGATCACGGACCTGAAGGCTTAAGGCTCGTTTTTTCGCAAGAAATCGATTGTAGGAGCGAATGGCACACGCGACGGCGCGCCATTTGCGTGCAGGACCGCTACGCGCCGATCGCGTCGGTTTGCCCTCTGACGGTGACTTCCGGGTTGCGCCGAATTTCTGGATATGTCGCTGCGCCAACCGATGCGATGGGCCATGACCGGACAACTTCTCGACCAATGAGGCCGCTCTCGCCGCTGCTAACACTTGCGCGACCGCTCGCACTTAAGATTAGATGGGGCGCGTGGTGAAGGAGGTGTTTCATGAAATACATGCTCGAATATACAGTCCGCACTGCCGGCCTTTCCTTTGACCAAAACTTTGCAGGGTCGCAATCGCTTCTTGCTGCGTTCAGCAAGTGGACGCCGGATGAAGAGAAGGGACTGACGATACACGCGTTCGTAGCGAATCTGGCGGGACGAGGGGGCTATGTTTTGGTCGAAGCCAACGACCCAAAAGCCATCACCGCCTTCGTGGCAAAGTACAACTTCTGGAATGACATTGATGTCGTTCCGGTCGTCGATATCAGCGAGTCAGTGCCGATAAACGCGAGTTCACTCGAATGGGGGAGACAAGCGTCTAAGGGCTAGTTGGCGGACGATATGAAATCGACGAGCGCCTCGACAATTGGTCGAGGCGTCTCAATTCAAAGACTACTGGAACATGAAGAGTGAGAGGCCGATGTCTGAATTGGGTCATTCGCGTCGGTCTACCCGCAACTTTGGGACTTCCGCTCGTTTTCTGCCGTCAGCGCGTCGAGACTCGCTTGCAGCTCAAGGCTGAGCTAGAGTTCATGCCGTCTCAATCAAGTTCTGGGAATTGAGATGCATCGCTCTTTCCGAGTTCTTTTGCTGCTTTGCATGATCGCGAGCGCCAAGCCGGCCGATGCACAGGAATGCGCGGCACTTTCTGGCCGAATGCGATTGGCCTGCGCGGTAGCAAATTATCCCGCGTTCGGCGCCCAAGTCGAGCGCTGCAAGGATGAGGCGCGCGCAATGGGCTTACGGGTTGTGAGAGGTGATCCCGGATTTAACGGCTACGTGGCCGGTTGTGTACGTCGCCTTCCGGCGGTAGCTCGACTTCAGCGGAATGCTATCACGCACCATTGACGGCGATATGGCGGAGCTTAGCGACCTGTCAACGAGCCTGTCCACTACCTCAGGGGCAGCTCGATGGTCTGAGATCCGCTGTGGGTCAGAATCTGACCTCAGCGAGAAAGCGCCGTCGGGTCGCTATGGGCTCACCTTCGGACGCGGCGCGGCGGAGGCAAGTCACAACAAGCGTAATTATCGCTGACATACCTTGGAGTCCAGGCAGACCTGGAGAGTGCGAAGTAGAAATCGTGGCTGGCCTCATGAAATCGGCATAATCTCTCAACTCGCTCTGTTGGAGTTCGAATGTCGCCATGGAGCTGGTCATGAAAAACAAATCATTCGTCGTAGTCGCTATAGCGACAGCAGGCCTTTCGCTCGCGCAACCCGCATTGGGACAATCGGACGAGAAACTTGGTACCGTAAATTTCGAAACGTCGTGCAAACCGGAAGCGCAGGAACTTTTCGACCGCGGGATGCTGTACCAGCACTCGTTCTGGTACCGCGCGTCGCAAAAGGTTTTCGAAGATGCACTGAAGGTCGACCCCGAATGCGGCATCGCCTATTGGGGCATCGGGCTCAGCCTTTTGTTGAATCCTCATGTGCCGACGCCTGCGAAGAACCTCGCCGAGGGCGCGGCCATAATCGCCAAGGGAAAGAGTGTTGGTGCCAAGACCCAGCGCGAACGCGACTACCTCGATGCGCTGGGCGTTATGTACGCCGACTACGACAAGGTCGATCACCGTACGCGCATGCAAGCTTACGCCAAGGCCATGGAGCAACTAGCACAGCGCTACCCCAATGATGACGAAGCGCAGATCTACTATGCGCTCGCCCTAAACACCTCGGCTTCACCGGCCGACAAAACCTACGCCAACCAGCTCAAGGGCGCGGCAATCCTGGAGCCGATCGCAATACGCCTGCCACAACATCCTGGTGTGGCGCATTACTTGATTCACCTTTACGACTATCCGCCGATCGCCGAGAGAGGCCTTGATGCCGCCCGACGCTACGCCAAGGTCGCGCCAGCGTCAGCACATGCCCAGCACATGCCATCACACATCTTTACGCGCGTCGGCCAGTGGAAAGAGTCGATTGCTTCCAACGTTGAATCATCGCGTGTCGCGAAAGCGGACAAAGAGGGCCACGATCAACTGCACGCCATGGATTACCTGGTCTACGCCTATCTACAACTCGGACAGGATGAGAAAGCCGCAGCCATTATCGACCAGATGAACGCGGTCACCGACTTCACCGAGACTTTCATCGCCGGGCCATACGCGCTGGCCGCTTCCCCGGCGCGCTACGCAGTTGAGCGCGGCGATTGGAAGGCTGCGGCGACGCTTCAAGTCCGCTCCAGTCCGCTGGCTCACGTGCAGGCGATCACTCATTTCGCGCGGGCGCTAGGCGCGGCCCGCTTGGGTAATCCTGAATCCGCCAAAACTGACATCGCAAGACTCACCGAGCTGCGCGACAAGTTGCGAGATGCCAAGGACGCATATTGGTCGCAACAAGTCGATATTCAGCGGCAAGTCGCCGCCGCCTGGCTGCTCTACGCCGAAGGCAACCGCGACGATGCGCTGAAGGCGATGAGTGCCGCTGCCGATGCCGAGGACAAGACCGAGAAGCATCCAGTGACGCCGGGCGTGCTCAGACCGGCGCGCGAACTCTATGGAGTTATGCTGCTCGAGAGCGGCAATGCTAATGAAGCACTTGCCGCCTTCGAGGCAACGCTGCGGAAGGAGCCAAGCCGACTCGGCGCCTTTATGGGTGCGGCCAAGGCCGCGGAAAACTCCGGTGAGTCCGCCAAAGCTCGAGAATACTACGGTCAGGTTGTCGCGATCGCCGATGCCGCCGATAACACTCGCACCGAGTTTGCAGAGGCGCGTGCGTTCTTGACGAAGCGCTAAAAAGCCGACGAGAGGCGTGGGAGCACACCGTGAGAGCAGTTTTTCTGCCGATCGTTCTGGGCAGCCTTGCGAGCCCGGCCAGCGCTCAGTCGCTTGAGGTCGTCGGATATTCTGGCTATCTGGGCGAGTGGGAGTTGACCGCCACCGTGACGGAAACGGGTTCCGGCCATATGAAGGAATACTCTGGGCCATTAACGATGAAGCACATCGGAGTGTGCACTCAGGATGGTCCGGAGGAGAAGACCGGTGAAATGCGTTTTCAGGTATCGGCCTCATCATCCCAGTTGAACGCGACAGTCTCAGTTGCCGGCGTCGAATGCACCTACAGTGGACGGCTGTCAGACTCCTATACAGGCACCATGAAATGTCCTGATCGTCAGGCGGTTCCCCTGAAGCTGTGGCTGAGATAATGGCCCTGCCGAGAGACATTCCCCTGAATAACATGCACACCGAGAGCTGCGGACCATAAGCGAGCCGAACGAGATCGTGTGGGCGCCGGATCCTTTTAGTTAGTCTGCATCAGCGGGCACGCACTGACGTTGGCACGTCAGTTTGCCGCCTGTCGCAAGCAATTGCAGCGCGGCTCCGGCGGAGCGGATAAGGACCGGTCCGGTCTTAACGTCGCTCTCGCGTGGTTCTCGTCCAAATGGCGAATGGCAGCGTCGCGTTGAGGCGCTGCGACTCCCGCTCCGGGCAAAATGCGAAAAACTCCGCGTGAGCAAATCCGGTCGGACGAGCAGTCCGTCACCAAACTTCTCCCCGGGGGGGCCCGGCCTTCGCCGGGACGACATTGAGGAAGCAGGTTCGCGCCATCTCCTCCCCACCACGACGTGGTGCCTCTGTCCAAACGCACAGAGCCACACTCGGATTTGGGAAGCGCCCCAGTCTGACGAAAGTTCGTACTATTCAGCCGCATCGAGGATCGGCGCAACGGTTGCCTTGAAATCCTGTACCGGCGCGACGTTCCGGGAGCGATAGATCAGGCAGGAGCAGCGCAACAGCGAGGCGAAGTTATTGACCTCGCCGTGATGGTTCAACACCTCGTTGTAGAGCGTCGTCAGAAATTTTGCGACGCTCATGTTCTCCTTCGCGGCGATCTCCTCCAGCGTGTCCCAGAACGCCATTTCCAGCCGGATCGAGGTGCAATGCCCATCGATCCGCAGCGAGCGGGTCTGGGATTCGTAGTCGCGTTGGGGCTGGTGCGCGAACAAATGGCACATGGCGTCCTCCCGTCCTGTTGCCGTTTTTTCACGATGCTATACCGCTGCCCGATGCCTCACAATCCGGCCGAAGCCCGATGGCGCGGACAATTCCCGCACCCGCGGCCTGCGCGATCGTCCAATGTCTTCAAGGTGATAGGCACCCCTTTTCCCCAGCGCGCCACGCGCCTGTTGCTCAACCCATGCTTTTGACGCAACACGGCATAGAATAGCGTCCCGAATCTGAAACCGAGCCCATGCCCGTCCGCCAACTGCCAGAGCAGGTCGTCAACCGCATCGCCGCCGGCGAGGTGGTCGAACGTCCCGCGAGCGTGGTCAAGGAACTGGTCGAGAACGCCGTCGATGCCGGCGCGAGCCGGATCGACGTCTTCACCGACGGCGGCGGCCGGCGCCGGATCGGCATCACCGACGACGGCGGCGGCATGACCGCCAGCGACCTGGCGCTGGCGGTGGAACGCCACGCCACCTCCAAGCTCGACGACGAAGACCTGCTCCAGATCCGCACGCTCGGGTTCCGCGGCGAGGCGCTGCCCTCGATCGGCTCCGTCGCGCGTCTCTCGATCACGACGCGGCACGCCAGCGAGCCGCATGCCTGGGCGCTGACCGTCGAGGGCGGCGAGAAGTCCGAGATCATGCCGGCGGCGCTGGCGCATGGCACGCGCGTCGAGGTCAACGACCTCTTCTACGCGACGCCGGCGCGGCTGAAATTTCTCAAGACCGACCGCACCGAGGCCGAGGCCATCCGCGAGGTGGTGCGGCGGCTGGCGATGGCGCGGCCCGATGTCGCCTTCACGCTGGCAGGCGAGGAGCGCGCGCCGGTGACCTGGGCCGCCGCGCTGCCCGGCACCGCCGGACGGCTGACGCGGCTCGGCGATATCTTGGGGGCGGAGTTTCGCAGCCACGCCATTGAGGTGCATGCGGAGCGCGAGGGCGTCGTGGTCGCCGGCTATGCCGCGGCACCCGCGCTGACCAAGGCCAATGCGCTCGGGCAATATCTCTTCGTCAACGGCCGGCCGGTGCGCGACAAGCTGATCTTAGGGGCGGTGCGCGCGGCCTATTCCGATTATTTGCCGCGCGACCGCCATCCCGTGGTGGCGCTGTTCGTCACGCTCGACCCGCGCGAGGTCGACGCCAACGTCCATCCCGCCAAGACCGAGGTGCGCTTTCGCAATGCCGGCCTGGTGCGTGCACTGATCGTGCACGGATTGAAGGAAGGGCTCGCGCGCGAGGGCCGGCGCACGGCGGCCAACAGCGGCGACAGCGCGCTGTCCTCATTCCGGCCTGCTTTCGCGCCGCGCCCGGCGAGCTGGGACTGGCGGGCGTCGCCATCCGCGCCGAGCGGGCCGCCGCCGCCTTTCGCCGGTGCCGCAGCGCCCGCGTTCGCCGAACGCAGCCAGGCCGCATTCGACGTCGGCGCGCCCAGTGCCGACGTGCGGATCGACGCGCAGCCCGTGAGCGATCTCGTCGACCGTCCGCTCGGTGCCGCGCGCACCCAGCTCCACGAGACCTACATCGTCTCGCAGACGCGCGACGGGTTGATCATCGTCGACCAGCATGCTGCCCATGAGCGCATCGTCTATGAGCGCCTGAAGGCCTCGCTGGCCGCGAACGGCGTGCAGCGGCAGATCCTGCTGATCCCGGAGATCGTCGAGATGGACGAGGCCATTGTGGAGCGCCTGCTTGCGCGCAGCGACGAGCTGGCATCGTTCGGCCTTACGATCGAATCCTTCGGCCCAGGCGCGGTCGCGGTGCGCGAGACGCCGTCTTTGCTCGGCAAGACCAATGCCGGCGGGCTCTTGCGCGATCTCGCCGAGCACATGGCCGAATGGGACGAGGCGCTTCCTCTCGAACGTCGCCTGATGCACGTCGCCGCCACCATAGCCTGCCACGGCTCGGTGCGCGCCGGCCGCAGGCTCAGGCCCGAGGAAATGAATGCACTGCTGCGCGAGATGGAGGAAACGCCGAACTCCGGTCAGTGCAATCACGGCCGGCCGACCTATGTCGAGCTGAAGCTTGCGGATGTCGAGAAGCTGTTCGGGCGCAGGTGAATCCGGCGGCTGATGAGCCACCGGACAGTCTTACACCTGGGAATTGACCGCGAAGCGGTGCTCTGGAAGACCCTGCGCAATGCCATGAATGGCAAACAGGTGGCCCGCATGGGGCTCGAGGCTCAGTTGCTCGGGGCCCAGAAACTTTCTCGCGCTGGTGATGAACATGGTCTTCAGGTCTGTTCCACCGAAGCCTACGCATGTCGGATTGGTGACTGGCATGGCAATGACCGTATCGATGAGGCCGTCCGACCGATAGCGCACCACACGGCCACTCGAGAAGAATGCGGTCCAAAGCCCACCGTCGACGTCGACGCAAGCGCCGTCCGGCCGCTCTTTCGTGGCGCTGTAATCGGCGAACAGCCTTCTGTTGCCGATCACGCCCTCATCAAGATCGAAGTCGAAACACCAGGTGCAGTATCGCCGGGTGTCGGTGAAATACAGGGTGCGATTGTCCGGCGAAAACGCGATTCCGTTGGTCACGATGACGCCCCCGAACAGGCGCGCGACCGTGCCGTCGCCACCGACCCGATACAGCGCGCCGTTTGGCCGATGAAGTTCATTGTCCATGGTCCCGATCCAGAGACGCCCGCGCGCGTCGACACGGCCGTCATTGAGCCGGTTGTCCAGATCGTGTTCGACCTCGCAAAAGTGGTTCAATAGACCGCTTGCGGGGTCCCGCCGCCGCAGGCTCAGATCCTGCGCGAGGAAATGTGAGCCGTCAGATGCCAATGCCTGGCTGCCGAGAAACCGGCAGTCGTGGCGCGTTGAGCTGTGGGCGGCGCCCGTCGACGGATCGAATGATTGATGGAGGTGCCGGTCGATATCGATCCACCAGAGCCTGCTCGAGTGGTCGCACCACAGCGGCGTCTCACCCAGCACGTCCGCGGCAGCAACGGCGATTTCCACGCGATGGGCCGGGATAATACGTGCCGTCACCGCGCCCCCTTTCAGCGCAGCGAGCCGTTCGCGAGCGCGTGCGCGACGCAATTGTTGACATGCGCGGACAGCACCTTCTGCGCCGTCTCGGCATCGCGCTTCAATGCGCATGCGAGCACGGTTCGGTGCTGCTCGGCTGGCTCGGCGCCGCGATAGTGGAATGCCACCATCTGGTAGCGGAAGTATTTGTCGAAGACGAGGCTATGCGTTTCCATCAGCACGCGCGATCCGCAGTTCGAGATCAGCGCCTGATGGAATTCGCCGTCATAGCGCTTCCACTGTTCCGGCTCGCCGATGCCGGTGTCCATGAGCCGCTCCGTCGAGGCGAGCTTGTGATGGGCGGAGACGATGCGGCCCTCCCATTCGACGTCGGCGTTAGCGAACGAGATCGCCATCGCGTGGGACTCAAGCAGCAGCCGCAGGCCGGCAAGCTCGCGCAAATTATCGGCAGAGACCGCGGCCACTTCGAAGCCGCGCCTGCCCTCCGCTGTCACGAAACCCTCGGCGGCCAGCCGGGTCAGGATCTCGCGCAGCGTGCTGACGCTCGCGCCATAGCTCTGGCGCAACGCCTCGAGCTTGAGCCTTTGGCCGGGCCCAAGCCGGCCGAATATGATGTCAGTCCGGATCCTGCGGTAGCAGTCCTCGCTGACCGCGGTTTCTTCCTTGTCGATCAAAGACATTGCGTTGGCCTTGGTTGGCGTCGGGGAGCCGGCTCTCATTCGCTATCCTATGACGATACAGAAATCGTATGATAAACACCATTTCCTATTTTGACTATCCAAGTCTCATATGCTTCTCTTCGTCAAAGCCGCGGCGCCAGATCGCGGACGTGATCACAGGGAGGTCGACATGCGGTGGAAGATGCTGGGTTTGGTGGTCGCGGCGAGCGCTGTTCTCGCGGCATTGCCGGCGACTGCGCAGGTGCAGGAGCGGACAATCCGCTGGGGGCACCTCAACAATACGGATCACCCGGTCAGCCTCGGCGTGCAGAAGTTCGCCGAGGTCCTCGCCGCCAAGAGCGGCGGCAAGCTCAAGATCCGCGAATTTCCCGCCTCCCAACTTGGCAACGAGTTGCAACAGCAATCGGCCGTTCGCGGCGGCACCCAGGAAATCTTCTCGGCTTCGACCACGTCGCTCGCCGGCGTCGTCAAGGACCTCGGTTTGTTCGACTTCCCCTTCACCGTCGCCACCTTCGACCAGGCGACCGCGCTCGCCGAGGGCACGTTTGGCAAGGCGATGATGGACCTGCTGCCCGAAAAGGACCTCATCCCGCTCGGCTATTGGGGCCTGGGCTTCCGCAATGTCACCAATAGCAGGGGACCGGTGGCGAAGCTCGAGGATCTTGCCGGCCTGAAGCTGCGCGTGATTCCCAATCCGGTCTATCTGGAGACCTTCAAGGCGTTCAAGGCCAACCCGGTGCCGATGGCCTTCGGCGAACTCTATACTGCGCTCGAGAACAAGACGGTCGACGGCCAGGAGAATCCCTACAGCGTCATCCTGTCGAACAAGTTCTATGAGGTGCAGAAATACGTCTCTGCGACCAATCACACCTTCACCCAGAACATCATCATCGTGAGCAAGAAGTTCTGGGACAAGCTCTCGCCAGAGGAGCAGAAGATGCTGCGCGATACCTACGCGGAGACCGTTCAGTATCAGCGCGAGCAGACCAAGCGCGCCGCCGACCAGGCGCTCGGCGAGCTCAAAGCCAAGGGCATGCAATTCAACGAAATCGCGCCGGCGGAGCACGCGCGGATGCAGGATGCCGTGAAGCCGGTCATCGACAAGTTCTCCGGGGAATACGATCCCGAGAAGGTCAAGCTCTTCAATACCGAGCTCGTGCGCATTCGCAGCGCGGTCAAGTGACCAGGACAGATCCTTGATGGCAAAGATCCTCGATTTCTACTGCGAGGTCTTGAAGGCGGCGATCGCGCTTTGCCTCGCGGCGATGGTGGCCCTGGTGTTCAGCAACGTCGTGCTCCGCTACGCCTTCAATTCCGGGATCGCGATCTCAGAGGAGCTGTCACGCTGGCTGCTGGTCTGGTTGACCTTTCTCGGAGCGATCGTTGCGTTGCGCCAGCACGCCCACCTCGGCGTCGATACGCTGGTGCGTGCGCTGTCGCCCCGGGGCAGGCGCGTCTGCTTCGTCGCCAGCTACCTGCTGATGCTGTACGCCGATTGGCTGCTCACGCTCGGGAGCGCGAAACAGGCCGTCCTGACATTTGGCGACGCGGCGCCGGCGTCGGGGATTTCGGTCGGCCTGTTCTTCTATTCGTCCGGGCTGGTTTTCGGCATCTCGGCAGCAATCATCCTTGCCTACGACCTGTTCCGCGTCGTGACCGGAGCGGCTAGCGAAGAAGACCTCATTGCAGTGAAGGAAAGCGACGAGCACACCTGAGCGCCACGGCTCTGGTTTTCCGTCCGGCAGCAGCATGACGATCGCGGTTTTCACATTCTCGCTGCTTGGGGCCATGGCGCTCGGCATGCCGATTGCGTTCGCGCTGATCGTGTGCGGCGTCGCCCTGATGCACTTCCTCGACATCTTCGATTCGCAGATCGTCGCACAGAACATCATCAACGGAGCCGACAGCTTTCCGCTGATGGCCGTGCCGTTCTTCATGCTGGCCGGCGAGGTCATGAACAAAGGCGGGCTGGCGAAGCGGATCGTGAATATCGCGCTGGCGCTGGTCGGTCACGTGCGCGGCGGGCTGGGCTATGTTGCCATCCTGGCGTCCTGCGCACTCGCCTCGCTGTCCGGATCGGCCGCCGCGGACGCGGCTGCGCTGGCGGCCCTGCTGGTCCCGATGATGGTCGCGGCGGGCCACAAGAGAATGTACGCGGCGGGCCTGGTCGCGGCGGGCGGAATCATCGCACCGATCATTCCGCCGAGCATCGGTTTCGTGCTGTTCGGGGTCGCCGGCGGAGTCTCGATCTCCAAGCTGTTTCTCGCTGGGATCGTCCCTGGGCTGCTTCTGGGGGTGGGACTCTGCTTTGCCTGGTGGTGGGTCGCCCGCGGCGAGAACATCGAAAGTCCGCCACGGAAGTCGTTGCGGGAAATCGGCCGGGAGGTGGCCGACGGCTTCTGGGCGCTGATGCTCCCGGTGATCATCGTCGTCGGCCTGCGCTTCGGAATCTTTACGCCGACGGAGGCCGCGGTCGTCGTTGCGGTCTACGCGCTGTTCGTCGCGACCTGCATCTATCGCGAGCTGAAGCTGTCGCAGCTTTACGAGGTCATGGTCTCGGCGGCGCTCAGCACCAGCATTGTGATGTTCCTGGTCGCCGCAGCCCTGGTCTCCTCATGGCTCATCACCGTCGCCGAGATCGCCACCCAGGTGGTGGATTTGGTGCGTCCGTTCATGGGCAACCAGACGCTGCTGATGCTTGCGATCATGGTGCTGGTCGTCGTCGTCGGGACCGCGCTCGACATGGCGCCTACGATCCTGATCCTGACGCCGATCCTGATGCCCATCGTCAAACAGGCCGGCATCGATCCGGTCTATTTCGGCGTCCTGTTCATCATCAACAATGCGATCGGATTGATCACGCCGCCGGTAGGCGTCGTCTTGAACGTCGTGTGCGGCGTTTCCCGGATCAGCATGGAAGAGATCATCAAAGGCGTGTGGCCGTTCATGATCGCGCAACTGGTCGTGCTGTTTCTGATGGTGCTCTTCCCGCAATTGGTCACCGGACCCGCCAAATGGTTTGGTGGCTAATCAATTCAAAGAAGGAGCGGTCCGATGGTGGCGAGGATCATGGTCCTGAACGGGCCCAATCTCAATTTCCTGGGCATCAGGGAGCCGCACATCTACGGCTCGACGACACTTGGCGAGATCGAGGCAAGCTGCGAGGAGGTCGCCAAGCTGCTGGGCGTCTCGCTCTCCTTCCATCAATCCAATATCGAGGGCGAACTCGTCAGCTTGATCCAATCGGCCCATGGCAGCGCGGATGCGATCATCATCAATCCGGCGGCGTTCTCGTTCACATCGATTGCCCTGATCGATGCCCTGAAGATCTTCGGCGGCCCGAAGATCGAGGTCCACATCTCGAATATCCACGCCAGGGACGAGCTCCACCGGCACTCCATCACGTCCAGCGTGTCGACCGCAGTGATTTGCGGGCTTGGACCTTACGGTTATATCGCTGCCATCGTCGCTGCCGTTCAGAGACTGGGACGCCTGCCCGAGGCCGTTCCTGCGGCCTTGCACGGCTTGCGTCCGGGCAGCCAGGCGTAGATGGCCCGGGTCGGCCGTGGCGAGGGCGCCACCGCCCTCGGCCCTGCAGCATATTCGGAGGGTGGGTGCGATGGATGCCACAGGGGCTTTGGATCCCTGTCTCAAGCAGGCTAGCTACTTTCCGGCGCAAAAATCGCGGTTCTGATGGGCGCGGTCAACCAGGCAGACAATAAGAAGCCCCGGCGGGGGGCGGCGGGGCGATGTGAGGCCAAGATTGCGCTGGAAGTGGACTACTTTTGGAGTGACTGCTGTTCCATCACGCGACCGATGCTGATGAGGTTGTCGGCGACAACGCCGAGCCCGACCCAGCGCTTGATTCCGGCGCTGCCTTTGTAGCGGCAGCGATCGAGCCCGTGCCGCCGTTTGGCGACGCTGATGCGCCCCTCGCATCCGGTCCGCCATTTCTGGCCGTTGCGGAACCAACGCTTCTTCTGCTCGCGCTTGCGGGCGACGCTCTTGGTGGAACGATTGGGGATGCAGACGCGCTTGACGCCGCTCGCCTTCGCCGCGGCTTCATTCCTGGCGGAATAGAACCCGGCATCTGCCGCGACCAGACGTGGCGTGCGACCGAGCTTGGCTTGGTGGATTTCGATGGCCGGGATCAACAGGTCCGAATCGCTCGGCCGCCGATCATAGACTTCGTAGTCGATCACGATCTGGTTTTCGGCTTCCTGCAGCTATCGAGCAGCCGCAGTTTTACGCTTCGCGTTCGGTCGCGCAGCTTGGTTCCGGCCGCGCCCGCGATCTCGGTGACCTTCTTCATGGTGCGGATCAGCACCCTAACCCCGTCACCCAGCAACGTGCTGTCGGTCGGGTAATGGATGTTGGTCTCCACCACCGTCGTATCCACACGCATTCTGCGTCCCTGCGTCACCCCTTGTTGCTGCGCGATTTGCACGATCCGGTCGTGGATCTGTCTGATTGTCTCCGGATCCACAGCCAGGCCCCAGCGCCCCATCGTCTTGGCGTCCGGCATCTTGCCGCCGCCCACACGGGTGAAGTCGCGATACACCAGATTGGCGCGCACTTCACGTTCCAGCACGTGATAGCTCCAGTTGCGAACATGCTTGAGGATCAACAACCGCAACACCACCTCGGCCGGCGCGCCCAGCCGACCACGACTGCGGCTCTTGTGCG
>NZ_JADPKQ010000004.1:0-121605 GCF_023074015.1 Bradyrhizobium sp. 142 | reverse complement strand
GGTTTGAGGAGCTCTCCAAAGATGCTATTCATGTATTGCATGCCCGGCCCTTTTCTGTGTCTCGACAACCAGAAAGTATCCGGTTCACGCTGGATTTGCCGGGCATGCGCTGCGGCATAGTGAATCATTCCCGGGACAGCCCTGCGTACTTACGGGGAGAGGGTTGGGGGTGAGGGGCTGCCTCCCCAAACACCGTGAGAAAGGGGTTCGTGGAGAGTCCCCCTCACCCGATCGCTTAGCGATCGACCTCTCCCCGCAAGCGGGGCGAGGTGAAGAAACCCTCAGCTCTTCGGCGCCTGCTTCTCCGACGCCGTCGCCGGCTTGCCCTTGGCGCCGGCCACGCGCACATGCTCGCCATCGGAGAGACCGTCCGGCGGGGCCGTGATGACGCGGTCGTCGGGCGCAATTCCCGAGGCGAGCTCGATCTCGCGGCCGAGGTCACTTGCGATCGTCACGGCTTTGAGCAGCACCTTGTCGTCCGCGCCGACGGTGGCGACGCGCAGGCCGCTGCCGTTGAAGATCAGGGCGCTGGCGGGAATGCTGAGCGGCGCGGCGTTGCGCTCGAGACTGAGCTTCACGCTGGCGTAGCCGCCGGGCATCAGTTCTCCGCTGGAATTGTCCAGTCCAAGCTGCATGCGCGTAGTGCCGGAGGCGACGTCGACGGCTTGTGAAGAAGCCTCCACCGTCGCCTGGAAGGTCCGGTTCGGATACTCCGGCAGCACGATGGTGGCCTTGGCGCCGATCTTGATCGCCGGCACATAGTTCTGCGGCACGTTGACATAGACGCGCAGCTTGGTGATGTCGGAGACCACGAACATCGCTGGGCCCGAGCCGCCGCCCGCGTTGATCAGCGCACCGACGTCGGTGTCGCGCGCGGTGACCACGCCGTCGAATGGCACCGTGATCTTCTTGTAGCCGGCCAGCGCCTCAAGCCGCTCGACATTCGCCTGCCCGGAATGGACGGCCGCGTTCTTGTTGGAGAGATCGGCGGTGCGCTCGTCGATCTCCTGGGCGGAGACGAAGTTGGAGGCGACCAGCGTCTTGCGCCGGTTCAGAGTCGCCTCCGACAGCCTTGCGCTGGCCTGCTGGCTGGCGAGGTCGGCACGGGCCTGCAAGAGCTGCTGGTCGAGGTCGGGCGCCTCTATCTCGGCAATCACCTGGCCGGCCTTGACGCGGGCACCGATATCGGCGCTCCAGCTCTTCAGATAGCCCGAGACGCGGGCGAAGATGGGCGCGCGATAGTACGCCTCGAGGCGACCCGGCAGATCGAGGGTGGCATTGCGGGCCTTGGCATTGGGCAGCGTCACCGCGACGCTGGGGACGGCCTGATCGTCGGTCCATTCCTTCAGCCTGGAGCCCTGCTCCTCGCGAGCCCGGATGCCGGTGCCCACCACGAGGCCTGCCGCGATCAGCGCCACCACGCCGACGATGCTCAGTTTCCGGCGCGACACCGGTGAGCGTGGTTCAGTGGACGACATGCGAAGTCTCCGATAAGGCGGCAGCTTTGGCGCCTTGTTTCTTGTGAACCATGCTGAACACCACGGGAACAAACATCAGTGTGGCGAAGGTTGCAAAGATCAGGCCGCCGATCACAGCGCGGCCGAGCGGCGCATTCTGCTCGCCGCCCTCGCCTAGTCCCAAGGCCATCGGCGCCATGCCGATGATCATGGCGAGCGCGGTCATCAGCACCGGGCGGAACCGCACGAAGCCGGCTTCGAGCGCGGCTGCGATGGGATCGCCGAGCTCCTCATAGCGCTCGCGGGCGAAAGAGATCACGAGCACACTGTTGGCGGTGGCCACACCCATGCACATGATGGCGCCGGTCAGCGCCGGCACCGACAGCGTGGTCTCCGTCGTGAACAGCATCCAGACGATGCCGGCAAGTGCGGCCGGCAGCGCCGTGATAATGACGAATGGATCGGACCAGGACTGGAAGTTGACGACGATCAGGAAGTAGATCAGCACGACCGCCGCCAGCAGGCCGAACAACAGGCCGGTGAAGGCACTGTTCATGGTCTGAACCTGGCCGAGCAGCGCAACGGACGAGCCCTTCGGCACCTCCTTGGCGGTATCGGCGATCACCTGGCGGATGTCGGCGGCGACCGCGCCGAGGTCCCGGCCCGATGTCGTGGCAAAAATCTGCACCAGCGTCTGAATGTCATATTGCGACACCACCGCGCTCGACGTCGATCGCTTGATGTCGGCGATGCCGCCGAGGATTGGCGACTGCGAGTTGGCGGTCGCCGTGATCGGCAGCGTCTGCAGCGCGCTGAGCGAATCGATCTGGTACTGCGGCGTCTGCATCACGATGGAGTACGACACGCCGTTATCGGGATTGAGATAGTAGGTCGGCGCGACCTGCGAGGAGCCGGCGAGGTTGACCACGAGGCTGTTGGTGACGTCGCGCTCGGTCAATCCGACATATTGCGCGCGGGTGCGGTCGACATCGATGTTGAAGGTCGGATTGTTCGGCGACTGCTGGATGCGCGCGTCGGCGATGCCCGGAATACGCCGGACCTTGGCCAGCAGCGTGTTGGCGTAGGCGAAGTTGGCCTGGGCATTGGCGCCGCGGATCTGGAGGTCGATCGGAGCCGGCGCGCCAAAATTCAGGATCTGGCTGACGATGTCGGCCGGCAGGAAGGCAAAGCTGACGCCGGGGAACAACCGTGGCAATTGCTCGCGCAAGGTCCGCACGTGCTCCTCGGTCGGCTTGTGGCCCTCCTTGAGCTTGATCTGGATATCGCCGTCCTGTGGACCGATGACGCCGGTGTTGTTGTAGGTCATGTTGATGCCGGAGATCGGCATGCCGATGTTGTCGGTCAACGTCTCGATTTCGCCGGGGATCAGCTTGCGGATCGCCTTCTGCACGTCGGCGAGCTGGTTGGCGGTCTCCTCGACGCGGGTGCCGACCTGGGTGCGGACATGCATCAGGATGTTGCCGGCATCGACCGCCGGGAAGAAGTTGCGCCCCAGGAACGGCACCAGCGCGAAGGACGCACCGACAACGCACACAAAACCGATCACGAACACTGCGCGGTGGGCCAATGCGAGCCCGAGAAAATTGTGGTAACCGCCGCGAATGCGCTCGAAGCGCGCCTCGAAGCCGCGCTGGAACCACACCAGGGGATTACGCGATGTCGGCGGCGCGCCCTCGTGATGCACATGCGGCTGCAACAGATAATTGGCCATGGTCGGCACCAGCGTGCGCGACAGCAGGAACGACCAGATCATCGCGAACATGACAGCTTCGGCCATAGGCACGAACAGGAAGCGCGCGACGCCCGTGAGGAAGAACATCGGCACGAACACGATGCAGATGCAGAGCAGCGAGACGAAGGCCGGCGTCACGATCTGGTTGGCGCCGTCGAGGATCGACTGCTCGACCGGCTTGCCCTGCTCGAGATGGTAATTGATGTTCTCGATTGTGACCGTGGCGTCGTCGACCAGGATGCCGACGGCAAGCGCAAGCCCGCCCAGCGTCATGATGTTCAACGTCTCGCCGATCGCTGACAGCATGATGATGGCGCCTAGCACCGACAGCGGGATCGAGACCGCGATGATCACGGTGGAGCGCCAGCTGCCGAGGAACAGCAGGATCATCACGCTGGTGAGCAGCGCCGCGATCACGCCCTCGACGGCGACGCCTTGGATCGCGCCGCGGACGAACACCGACTGGTCGCCGATGAAGCCGATCTTCAGCGCGTCCGGCAGCTGATCCTTGACGTCGATCACCTTCTGCTTGATGCCCGCGATGATGTCGAGCGTCGAGGTCGCGCCCGCCTTCAAGACCATCATCAGCACCGAACGGTTGCCATCGACATGGACGATGTTGGTCTGCGGTGGATTGCCGTCGCGCACGGTCGCAACGTCGCGCACATAGACCATCGCGCCATTGACGGTCTTGATCGGCAGATTGCCGAGCTCCTCGATCTTCAGCGGCGAGTTGTTGAGCTGGATGTTGTACTCGAAGGTGCCGATCTTCTGGGTTCCGACCGGCGTGATCAAGTTTTGCGCGGCCAGCGCGTTCGCGACGTCCTGGCCGGACAGGCCGCGGGCCTGGAGCGCGGTCGGGTCGAGGTCGATCTGGACCTGACGCTGCTTGCCGCCGAACGGATACGGGATCGCCGCGCCGGGCACGGTGACGAGCGGCGTGCGGAGCTGGTTGATGCCGATGTCGGCGAGGTTCTGTTCGGTGAGCCCCTCGCCCGACAGCGCCACCTGGATGATCGGCACCGTCGAAGCCGAGTAGTTCAGGATCAAAGGCGGCGTCGCGCCAGGCGGCATCTGCTTCAGCAACGTCTGCGAGATCGCGGTGACCTGGGCGTTGGCGGTGCGGATGTCGACATTGGGCTGAAAGAAGATCTTGATGATGCCAAAGCCGTTATAGGAATTGGCCGTGATGTGCTCGATGTCGTTGACGGTGGTCGTCAGCGCCCGCTGGAACGGCGTGGTGATGCGACCGGACATCTGGTCCGGCGGCAGGCCGGTGTACTGCCAGACCACGCCGATCACGGGAATGCGGATGTCCGGAAAGATGTCGGTCGGCGTCCGCAGCGCGGCAAGCGGTCCGATGATCAGGAGCAGGAGCGCCAGCACGACAAACGTATAGGGTCGGCTCAGGGCAATACGGACCAGAGCAATCATTCGCGAGGCAATTCCAGGTCAAGCGAGGATACGGAATCCGCCCCCACGCGGATCCTCTTCCCCCTTTACCTGAGCACTGCCGGAAACGCTAACCTCCGGCGACACTTCCGCATTCACTTCCGTGCTACCGCGCTGCAAATAGGCATCGCAGCTATGCAGCTTGCGCCCGCGACATTGCACCGCCTCGTCAACGTGAACGAGCGGTGCCGGGAGCACCGCTCGTTGCAATTGCGCGCTTACGCCGCGCGGACGTTAATCAGGAACTTGCTGACCTCGGTCTTCAGCCGGCTCGAGTCATTCGACAGCATCTGCGCCGCCGACAGCACCTGCGAGGAGGCCGTGCCGGTCTCGGTCGCGCCCCGCTGCACGTCGGTGATGTTGGAGGAGACCTGCTGGGTGCCTTGGGCTGCCTGCTGCACGTTGCGGGCGATCTCCTGGGTCGCCGCGCCCTGCTCTTCAACCGCAGCCGCAATGGCCGAGGAGATTTCCGACAGACGTTCGATAGTCGAGGAGATCTCCTTGATCGCGCCGACCGAGTCGTTGGTCGCCGCCTGGATGCCGGAGATCTGCTGGCCGATTCGCCGGTTGCCTTCGCGGTCTGCTCGGCGAGCGCCTTCACCTCGGAAGCCACCACCGCGAAGCCGCGGCCGGCTTCACCGGCGCGCGCCGCCTCGATGGTCGCGTTAAGCGCCAGCAGGTTGGTGTGGCCGGCGATGGTGTTGATCAACTCGACGACATCACCGATGCGGGAGGCCGCCTTGGACAGCTCGCTGACGCGCTCGGTGGTCGTGCGCGCCTGGCCGACTGCGTCGCCCGCCATGCGCGCCGATTCCTGCACCTGCCGGCTGATCTCGCCAACCGAGGAGGCCATCTCCTCCGTCGCCGAGGCCCCGACTGCACGTTGGTGGAGGCCTCTTCCGAAGCTGCCGCAACCGTGGTCGCCAGCCGCTGGGAGCGGTCGGCGGTCGAGGTCAGTGTCGAGGCGGAGGCTTCGAGCTGGGTCGAGGCCGAGGATACGGTCTGCACGATCTCGCCGATCATCGTTTCGAATTCGCGGTGACGTTGCCGACGCGGCGGCCGCGCTCGATCTTGGCTTCGGCATCGGCCGCGGCGGCTTCATCGGCCGCCTTCTTGGCGATCAGCGCCTCCTTGAAGACCTGAAGCACGTCGGCCATGGCGCCGATCTCGGTCTTCTCGCCGCGATGCGGGACTTCGGCGCCGAGGTCACTCTTGCCCAGCGCCTGCATCGGTTGAATGATGGAGTTGATGCCGCTGGAGACGTCGTGAACGAGATAGAAGCCGACGCCGATGCCGACCACGACCGCCGCACCGAGGATGATCGAAACCAGCATGAATGCAGAGAAATAGCTGTCCGCGGCGTCCTGAGCCGCCTGATCGCCACCCTTGGTGTTGAGCTCGATGTCCTTGCGCAGGACCTCATCGGCCTGGAGACCGATCTTGTTGACCGTCTTGCTGTTCAGCTCGTGAGCCTCGTGCGGGACTTTCCCGGCTTCCTTGCGCGAGAGCGCCATGACTTGCTGGGTGCCCTGCTTGTACTCGTCCCAGACTTTCGACCACTCTTTGTAAAGCGCCCGCTCGTCAGGCGAGGTAATCATGGGCTCGTAGGCTTGGCGGAATTTGGTATTGGACTCGACCACGCTGGCCAGCGTCTTTTCAGCCGCCAGCTTCTCTTCAAGGGTCTCCGACAGCATGTGCTCGCTGATCACGTTGCGATAGGTGATGACGCCGGCCCTGAGATCTCCCAGCACCCGCACGCTCGGCATCCAGCTCGTGGTGATGTCGGTCGTATTGGCGTTCATCGACCGCATCTTCATGACGGCGAGCAGGCCCATGCCGGTCATGGCGACCAGCAGGAAACGCCACGACGCTGATGATCTTGGCGCGGATGGAGATTTTGGAGAGCATAATGGGTCTCTTTGTCCTGGCGCGGGTGCGTCCGGAAGTCTTTACGAATCAAACAAAGGGAGCAGCGCCGACATCAGACAACCTGAGCAGATGTTAACTACGACTCCGTACGAGTACGGAAGCCCGAAACAAATGAACATGGCGCTAAGAATGCCCTGCGCTCAGCGCATGAGCCCAAGCGCATCCGAAAAGAAATCCGTGCCGCCGAAATTTCCGGACTTCAAAGCAAGCAACATGTCGCCTTTTTCAGCACCGACCGCGCGCAGCACTGGGACGCCTGCAGCGATTTCTACTCCCACGAGAAAACCGGGAATCTTCAACCGATCGACCACCGCACCGGACGTCTCCCCGCCGGCAACGACCAAGCGCTCGACGCCGGCCTGCACCAGCCCCTCGGCGATATCGGCCATTGCCTGCTCGATGGCATGGCCGACCGCGTCGCGGCCATGACGCGCCTGGAGCGCGGCGACCTGATCCGGCGCAGAACTCGACGCGACCAGGACCGGACCATTGGCGAGTCGCGGCCGGGCCCAGTCCAGCGCGCGCTGCGCCTCGCCCACCCCCGTAATAATACTGTCCGGATCCAGATGAAGCACCGGCATGATGGCTTCCGCCTTGGCGATCTGTTGAAGCGTCGCCTGCGAGCAGCTTCCGGCAAGGCAGGCCGCCAATCCGCCGACCGGAGCCTCCGCCGCGCTGCTTGCCGTTGTCGATTTGACCTTGCCTGTCGACACCAGCGCCCGCGCCAGTCCAAAACCAATGCCGGAGGCGCCTACAGACAACCGGTGCCCGGCCGCAACGAGGCCGATGGTTTCGAGGTCGCGATCGAACACGGCGTCGATGACGGCGGCGCCGATGCCCTGGCCCGACAATTCGGCAAGACGCGCCCGCACGGCATCCGCTCCGCGCGTGACGGTCGCGAGGTCGACGAGCCCGATTTGCGTCTTGCTCTGCCGCGCCAGCACGCGCACCAGATTGGAATCAAGCATCGGGTTGAGCGGATGGTCCTTCAGCGGACTCTCGTTCAGCGGCACGGCGCCGACGAACAAATTGCCCTGGTAGACGGTGCGGCCGGTCTCCGGGAAGGCCGGCGTCACCAGCACGACGGCCTCGCCAGAATCGGCACGCAGCGCGTCCATCACCGGGCCGATGTTGCCGGCATCGGTGGAATCGAAGGTCGAGCAGATCTTGAACAGCACGTGGCCTGCGCCGCGACCGCGCAGCCATGCCTCCGCCGCGCGCGAGCGCGACACGGCCAGTCCGGCCTCGATCGAGCGGCTCTTGAGGGACACCACGACGGCGTCGACCTCGGGCAGCGCGAGATCGTCCGCGGGCACGCCGATGGTTTGCACCGTGCGCAGGCCCGCGCGCGTCAGCGTGTTGGCGAGATCGGAAGCGCCGGTGTAATCGTCGGCGATGCAGCCAAGAGATAGTCTCGCTGCAAGTGTCACGGCTTTACTCCCGCATAGGGCTTGAACCAAGCAAGACCGTCGGTGGTCTTGCCGCGCGGATTGTATTCGCAACCGACGAAGCCGGCATAGCCGAGCCGGTCGAGTTCGGCAAACAGGAACGGATAGTTCAGCTCCTCGCCGTCGGGCTCATTGCGCGAGGGAATGCTGGCGATCTGGATGTGGCCGATGATCGGCATCATCTCGCGCAGCCGCATGGTGACGTCGCCATGGATGATCTGGCAGTGATAGATGTCGAACTGGAGTTTCAGGTTCGGAAGCCGCAGCTCGTGGATCAGATCGCGCGCGAAGCCGAAATCGTTGAGGAAGTAGCCGGGCACGTTGCGTGAATTGATCGGCTCGAGCACGATGTCGATGCCGTGCGGTCCGAAGAATTCCGCGGCCCACGCCACCGACTTGTAGAACGCCTCGATCGCGACGCGCTCGCCGCGATTGGCGATGCCGGCCATCAGGTGCAGGCGCTTGACGCCGGTGGCCTTGGCGTAAGGCAGCGCGGTCTCGAGGCTCGCCTTGAGA
This sequence comes from Bradyrhizobium sp. 142, assembly GCF_023074015.1. Lineage (NCBI taxonomy): Bacteria > Pseudomonadati > Pseudomonadota > Alphaproteobacteria > Hyphomicrobiales > Nitrobacteraceae > Bradyrhizobium > Bradyrhizobium sp. 142. The sequence goes on along the minus strand of NZ_JADPKQ010000004.1, from coordinate 113,050 downwards.
TCGGCAAAGCGCGCCGGCAGCGCGGCAAACCCCTTCTCGCCGGCGTTCCAGTCGCCCGGCGGCAGGTTGAACAAGGCTTGCGTCAGGCCGTTGCGCTTGAGCCGCTCGCCGACCGCCTCGGCCGGATGCTCGTAGGGAAAGAGGAACTCGACGGCGGTGAAGCCGGCTTGGGCGGCTGCATCAAAGCGGTCGAGGAACGGCACCTCGGTGAACATCATCGAGAGATTGGCGGCGAAACGGGGCATTGGATCCTCTTCCTTATTTGTCTTATTTGTCGCCGGGCAACTTGACGCCGGTGACTTGCGCATACATCCGCGCCACCGACGCGTCATCGTCGCGGCCCATGCCGGCGGCTGACGTCATCAGGAACATCTGGAGGGCCGCGGCCGAGACCGGCACCGGGAATCTGGCGGTGCGCGCCATGTCCTGGATGATGCCGAGGTCCTTGACGAAGATCTCGACCGCGCTGCGCGGCGTATAGTCGCCGTCGAGCACGTGCGGCATGCGGTTCTCGAACATCCAGGAATTGCCGGCGGACGCCGTGATCACCTCGTAGACCTTGCGGATGTCGAGGCCCTGCTTGGCGGCGAACGCGATCGCCTCCGAGGCAGCCGCGATGTGCACGCCGGCAAGCAACTGATTGATCATCTTGAAGGCCGCGCCCTGCCCCGCGGCATCGCCAAGTTCGTAGAGCTTGGCGGCCATGGCATCGAGCGCCGGTCGCGCCTTCGTGAAAGCGGCGGGGCTGCCGGAGGCAAGGATCGTCAGCTCGCCCTGCGCGGCGCGCTGCGCGCCGCCGGAGATCGGTGCATCGAGGTAATGCCGGCCGGTGGCCTCCAGCTGTTTGGCGAGGCGGCGCGCCACGTCGGGATCCATGGTGGCAGAGGAGATGAAGACGCTGTCCTTCGGCATGGTCTCGGCGGCACCATCCTTGCCGAACAGGACCGCTTCGGTCTGCGCGGCATTGACGACGACGCTGACCACGATGTCGGCGTCCTTGGCCGCCTCGGCCGGCGTTTTGGCGCCGGCACCGCCGTCCTTGACGAAGCGCGCCACCGCATCGGTGGAGACGTCGCAGCCGGTGACGGCAAAGCCGGTCTTTTTCAGCGAGTTCGCCATGCCAAAGCCCATCGAGCCGAGCCCGATGACGGCGATGCGCTGATTTTGTGACGCGGAGGCGGACATGCGGCTGATCCTTACGAACGTTTCCCGGACGGCCGCCCTTTGCGGCAGCTCGGCAACCGAATAACACGGCTTGGCCGCGCTGCCAAAGCGTGAGACAAGCAGGCATGACGGCCATGAGCGAGACACGGCTTCGCGAGGACATCTGCCGCTTCGGGCGTTCCCTGTTCGAACGCGGGCTGACGCCTGGCTCCTCCGGCAATATCAGCGTCAAGATGCATGATGGTGGATGGCTGGTGACGCCCACCAATGCCTCCCTCGGCTTCCTCGACCCGGCGCGGCTGTCGCGGCTGGATGGCCGGGAGCGCCTCCTCTCAGGTGATGCGCCCACCAAGGAAGTTCCGCTGCACACAGCACTCTACGACACGCGCGAAAGTGCACGCGCGATCGTACATCTGCACTCCACCCACTCGGTCGCGCTCTCGATGCTGCCCGAGATCGACCCGCGCGCCGCACTGCCGCCGATGACGGCCTATTATCTGATGAAATGCGGCGCCACCGCGCTCGTGCCCTACTACCGCCCCGGTGATCCCGCGGTCGCCGATGCGATCAAGGGGCTGGCGGGGAAATATTCGTCGGTGCTGCTCGCCAATCACGGCCCGGTGGTCGCCGGCGACACGCTGGAGGCGGCCGTGTTCGCGACGGAGGAGCTGGAGGAGACGGCAAAGCTGTACCTGCTGCTACGCGGGATGAACCCGCGGTATTTGTCGGCGGAGCAGGTGACGGATTTGGTCAAGGTATTCGGGGTGACGCTGCCGGATCATGGGCATTAGCCACACTCTCTGACGTCATCCTGAGGTGCAAGCCTTGCGATGCAATTGCATCGCAAGGTGAAGCCTCGAAGGATGGGCCACGGGCGCTTGCGGCCCATCCTTCGAGGCGCGCAAGGGCGCGCACCTCAGGATGACGGCGGAGTCTATGGCGGCGGTTCAGAAAGCTACAGCCCCAGATACGCCTTTCGCACGTCCGGGTTGCCCCTGATCTCGGCCGCCGGACCCTGCATCAGCACGCGGCCGGTCTGCAGGATGTAGGCACGGTCGGCGATCTCAAGGCATTCGGCCATGCGCTGCTCGACGATCAGGACGGTCATGCCGGCGTCGCGGATGCGTCTGACCGCCTGAAAGATCTCGTCGACAAGCTTTGGCATGATGCCCTGCGAGGGCTCGTCCAGCATCAGCAGCCGCGGGCGCGTCATCAGGGCGCGGCCGATGGCGAGCATCTGCTGCTCGCCGCCGCTTAGCGTTTCGGCACGCTGGTCCAGGCGTTCGGACAGGCGCGGAAACAGCGTGAAAACGAGATCGAGCGGCTCTTCGCGATTCGCGTCGCCGCGGTAGAGATAGCTGCCGAGGCGGAGATTGTCGCGCACGGAAAGACGCGGAAACAGGCGGCGGTTCTCCGGCACGTAGGCGATGCCGGTGGCCGTGACGTGATGCTGCGCCATGCCGTCGAGGCGCTTGCCGTCGAACGTCACCGTGCCCGAACGCGGGCGCTCGGCGCCGGCGATGGATTTGAGCAGCGTCGACTTGCCCGCGCCGTTGGCGCCGGCCACGCACACGATCTCGCCCTTGGCGACTTCAATGCTGACCGCGGAGATCGCGACCAGGCCCTGATAGGCGGTCGTGACTTCATGCACCGACAGCATGACGATCTCCCAGATATGCGCTGATCACCTTGGCATCGCAGACGACATCGGCAGGCTTGCCCTCGACCAGGACCTTGCCGAGATCGAGCACGATGGCGCGATCGACCAGCGGCATCACGATCTCCATGACGTGCTCGACCATCAGCACGGTGATGCCGGCATCGCGAACCTTCCGCACCAGCGCAACGCCGGTCTGCGCCTCGGTCGGCGTCAGGCCGGTGAGGACTTCGTCGAGCAGCAGCAGTTTTGGCTCGGTCGCGAGCGCGCGCGCGACTTCGAGGCGGCGCTTCTCGGCCGGCACGAGATCGCTCGCGCGCACGTCGGCCCGGGCGGCAAGGCCGGTGAACTCCAGCACCTCATGCGCCTTGCGGCGCGCTTCGCGCATCACGGTGTTGCGCACCAGCGCGCCGACGATGACGTTGTCGATGACCGTCATGGTCTCAAAGCTCTTGACGACCTGGAAGGTGCGACCGACGCCGCGCTGGCAACGCTCGGCAGCCGGCATTTTGGTGACATCCTCGCCGTCGAACCAGATCGTGCCCTGGGTCGGCGGCAGCACGCCGGCGATGAGATTGAACAGCGTCGACTTGCCGGCGCCGTTCGGCCCAATCAGCCCGACGATTTCGCCGCGCCCGACCGAGATCGAGACGTCGCTGTTGGCGACGAGGCCGCCGAAGCGCTGCCAGACGCCGCGGGTTTCGAGGAGCGCGGTCATCGTGTGGCTCCCTTCGACTTCCCCCGCGAGAACAGGCTCACCAGGCCTTGCGGCAAGGCCAGCGAGATCAGCACGATCAGCGTGCCGTAGACAATGAGATCGACGCCGCGGCCGGACCCGCCGATGTAAGAGCGCGTCAGCTCCGTCATCGGAATCAGAATCGCCGCACCCAGCACCGGGCCCCAGAGGGTGCCGATGCCGCCGAGCACGGCCGGCAGCGCCATCAGCAGCGAAAATTGGAAGCCCATCACGCTCTCAGGATCGATATAGGCGAGAAACTGCGCATAGAAGGCGCCGCCGATGGCAACGAGGAAAGCGGAGACGGCAGCCGCGCCCATCTTGGAGTTGAACACGACGACGCCGAGGCTCTCGGCAGCTTCCGGATTGTCCTTCACCGCGCGCCACCAAAAACCCCATTTGGAGTCTTCGAGCCACCAGGTGACGAACCAGGCGAGACAACACAGCACCAGCGCGAAATAGAAGTACGGCAGCTTGCTGCGCATGAACTGGAATTTCAGCCAGCTGTCGCCGCGCACCGGAATGGTGATTCCCATCGCAGCCCCCGCCCACTCCCAGTTCTGGAACAGGAGCAGCCCGATCTCGGCGATGACGATGGTCGCGATCACGAAGTAATGGCCGCGCAGGCGGAAGAACGGATAACCGAGCCCCATTGCGATCAAGGCCGCAATCACGCCTCCGCCAAGCATGCCGAACCAGGGCAGCACGCCGAATTTGGTGAACAGGAGCTCGGTGGTGTAGGCGCCGATGCCGAAATAGAGCGCGTGGCCCAGCGAGATCTGTCCGCAATAGCCGGACAGGATGTTCCAGCTCTGTGACAGCGCCGCATACATCAAGGTCAGGATCAGGATGTTCTGGACGTAGACGTCCTTCACGAACAGCGGGGCGAGCGCGGCCAATGCGGCCAGCACCGCGGCGATGATCAGGTCGCGGCGGCGCCGCGCGGCAAAATTCTTGTCCATCACATCTGCCCGAACAGGCCGCGCGGCCGGATGAAGACGACCAGCAGGTACACGGCGTAGATGCCGACCGATTTCAGCGAGGGCGGCAGCACCAGAGCGGTGGTGGCTTCGACGAGACCGACAATGATGCCGCCGGCGAAGGCGCCGAACACGCTGCCGAAGCCGCCGAGCGCAACCGTGACATAGGCGATCAGCGCAAAGGACGCGCCGACGTCGGGATAAATGTAGAAGAAGCTCGCCATGATCGCGCCCGCGAGACCGACCAGCGCGGCGCCGAGGCCCCAGCCCAGCGCAAATACGCGGTTCTTATCGATGCCGACCAGCGCGACCGCACCAGGGTCTTCACGCGTCGCTTCCAGCGCGCGCCCGAAATCGGTGCGATGGATGAAGAAGTAGAGGCCAGCAAAGGCGAGAATCGAGACCAGCGCGCCGATCAGTTGCGGCTCCGGCAGGAAGACGCCGGCGACCGAGATGGTTTTGCCGCCAAGCCAGGACTGCGGAATGCTGCGGTAGTCCGGCGTAAAGAAGAACTGCGCCAGCCCGCGCATCACGATGGCCAGGCCAAAGGTCGAGAAGATCTGCACCATGCCGGCATTGGCCTTGGCCCGCATGGCAAAGCGTACGATCAATAGATAGACCACCGCCCCGAACACGAAGAGTGCCGCGGCAACCAGCGGCGCCGACAGCAGGGGGTCGATGGCGAAGAACGCAAACAGGAAGAAGCTGACGTACATGGCGATCATCAGAAACTCGCCATGGGCGAAGTTCACGACGTCCATCAGGCCGAAGATCAGCGCAAGGCCGACGGCGATCAGTCCGTAGAGCAGGCCCATCAGCAAGCCACTCGCGAGACTTTGGATAATGGCTTGGGCTGTCAAAAGGTTGTCCCCCGCAATACGCCCTCATCCTGAGGAGCGCGCCTAAGCGCGCGTCTCGAAGGATGGGCCCGCCCTCGTCCTTCGAGACGCGGGCTGCGCCCGCTCCTCAGGATGAGGGCGGGAGCTACAGCATCCGTCATTGCGAGGAGCTCGCGACAAAATTGCGAAGCAATTTTGCGCTGATGCGACGAAGCAATCCAGGCTGTCTCCACGGATACATTCCTGGATTGCTTCGCTGCGCTCGCAATGACGATGCGGTGAAGAAGTTCGGTGCTCTCGGCTGTCACAGTATTTGGTCCCCACCTGCCCTGCGCGCCACTTACTTCATCGGCCAGATCGCCTCGGCGATCGCGGCCTGCGGCGGGAAGATGGTGACGAACTTGCCGCCGACATATTGCAGCAGCACCGGGTCGGCGTCGTTGTTCTGACCCATCTCGTCGAACTTGACGCGCTTCCAGGGCATGATGGTCTGCTCGCCCGGGATGTCGGTCGCAGCCAGCGCATCGCGGATCTTCTCGCCATCGGCCGACTTGGCGCGGTTGATCGCGTCGGCGAGGATGATCAGGCCCATGAACTGGCGCGAGGTGAGATCGTTGAAGTCCTTGCCCGACTTCGCCTTGAACATCTCGTTGATCTTGCCGACCATCGGGCGCTTCTGCGCGAGGTCGAGCGAGAAGGTGCCGCGCGAGATCACGCCTTCGAGCTTGTCGCCGACGGCGTCGTAGAGCGCCTTCTCGGAGAAGCCGGCATCCTGCGCCACGATCGCGTTCGGCTTGTAGCCGAGCTCGGCCATGGTCTTGACCAGCAGGATCCCGTCGGTGGTGTAGCTCGACGGCATCAGCACGTCGGCATTGGAAGTCTTGATCTGCTGCACCTCGGCGGAGAGCGACGGCGAGTTGGCGCGGTACTTGATGTCGGTGACGATCTTGTAGCCGCGCTCGCCGGCGATCTTGGCCTGGGCGTTGGCGGAATCGGTACCGAAGATGGTGTCCTCGTGGAACAGCGAGAGCGTGTCGATCTTGGTGCCCTTCTTCTTCTTCATGGCGTCGAAGAAGTCGAACATCGCGGCCGAGTACATCTCGTCGTGCGGGGAGGCGCGGAAGTAATATTTGAGACCGCGGCGATGCAGGCTCGGCGACGAGTTGTCGGCGGACACGAACGGGATCTGGTAGCGTTCGCAGATCTGGCTGACGGTGACCGCGACCGCGCTCTGGTAGGTGCCGATGATGGCGGAGACCTTCTCCTGCGTGATCAGGCGCTCGGCCTCGGCGCGGCCCTTTTGCGGATCGGCCTGGTGGTCGGCGAACACGAGGCGAATCTTGGCGCCGCCAAGGCCGGGCAGGCCTTCGCCCTTCGCCAGCGGCAGGTCGAAATCGGTGTCCTTGTTGATGACCTCGAGCGCGGTCTCATAGGCCTTCTGCGCGTCGACGCCCTGCTGGGCGCTGCCGCCGGAGAAAGGATAGATGACGCCGATCACGACTTCCGAGATCTGCGCGCGGGCCGACAGCGGCATCAGCGCGGCAGTGGCGGTGGCACCTAGCAATACGTCGCGGCGAGAGATCGTCATGGCAAAGTCCCCTGTTACTGAATTTCGATTGATCGAATGAAGTGATTGATGGATGCGGTAAAGCCCGAAGAAGGAGCAATGCTGCCCACTAAATCACGGCCATGTTCCTGTTCTTGAGATCCGTCACCAGCATCAAGCCCGGCGAATGCGTGATCGCGAACGGCAGCTTGGCGGCGTTGATCACCGATTGCGGCGTGACGCCGCACGCCCAGAACACTGGAATCTCGTCGTCGGCGACCGGCACCGGATCGCCATAGTCGGGCTTGGCAATGTCCTTGATGCCGATCAGGTGAGGATGGCCGAGATGCACCGGCGCGCCGTGCACGGCGGGATAGCGCGAGGTGATCTGCACCGCGCGGATCGCATCCGCCGCCTTGAACGGGCGCATCGACACCACCATCGGGCCGGCGAACGGACCGGACTCGCCGCACGCGATGTTGGTGCGGTACATCGGCACGCGCACGTTCTGTTCGATGTGGCGGATCGGCATGCCCTCGTCGAGCAGAGCCTCTTCGAATGAGAACGAGCAGCCGAGCACGAAGGTGACGAGATCATCCCGCCAATGCTTCGTCACGTCGGTCGGCTCGTCGACCACCTCGCCGTCGCGCCAGACGCGGTAGCGAGGCACGTCGGTGCGAATGTCGAGATCGGCGCCGAGCGAGGGAATGTGGGGGCTGCCGACGTCTGACATGCCGATGATCGGGCACGGCTTCGGATTGAGCTGGCAGAAGCGGTGGAAGGCGCTGGCATATTCCGCTGGCAGGATCGCCAAATTGCCCTGGACGAAGCCGGGGGCAACACCCGCGGTCGAACCGACCTGACCACGTCGATAGGCAAGCCGCGCCAGACGGCTCGGGAGGGCGTCGGGCGTTTCAGTTTGCTGCGCTGCCACCAAAACAGTCATGTTATCGACCTGCCTATAAACTCGACAAAGACAGCCAATACCAGGCGTGCTATAAAGTCTAATCTTCGTTTCTAATCAATATCGATAAAACTACCTTATCGATCGGGAAAATCCTTCCAATGCTGGACTTCAGATCGATCGAGACATTCCTCTGGGTTGTAAAGCTCGGCAGCTTTCGTGGCGCTGCACAAAGGCTCAATACGACCCAGCCCGCGATCTCCCAGCGCATCGCTCAACTGGAACGCGAGATGGGCGTGAAGCTCCTCAACCGCGACCATCGCGTGGCCTCGCCGACGCCGAGTGGCCGGCAAATGATGGTCTATGCGGAGAAGCTGATCGGCCTGCGCGCCGCAATGGTGGCCGAGGTCGGCGACCGCTCGGCGATGCGCGGCGTGATGCGGCTCGGCGTCGCCGAGACCATCGTGCACACCTGGCTGCCGAGGCTCGTCAAGAGCATGAACGAAGTCTATCCGAACCTGTCGCTCGAGATCGAGGTCGACATCACCCCGAACCTCACAGCACGCCTGCTCGCGCAGGAGATCGAGCTTGCATTTGTGGTAGGGCCGCTGTCGGCCTCCGGCGTACATAACCGCGTGCTGGCGGATTATCCCATTGGCCTGCTCGCAAGCCCTTCGCTCGGACTTGGCGATGGACCGGTCACGCGGGTGGAGTTGGCGCGGTTTCCGATCATCACCTTCCCGCGCAAGACCAGGCCCTACGAAGTCGTGCGCGAGGTGTTCGACCGGCCCGAGCTGCCGCCGATCCGCCTGCACGCCTCCGCATCGCTTGCGACCGTCATTCACATGGCGGTCGAGGGACTTGGCATTGCCGTGATCCCCAACGCCATCGTCGAGAACGAGCTCGCGGACGGACGGCTGCAACTGCTTGATACGGATCTGAACATCGCGCCGCTGACGTTCACGGCGAGCTGGCTCGCTTCGCCCGACGTCGTGGCGGTGGAGCGCGTTGCCGAGCTTGCACGGCAGATTGCGCAGAGCAGCCTCGCGGTTGACGAGCCCGCGCCAGCGCGTCATTGAAAAAGACGCCGGACAATTGAGAGACTGACCGCATGAGCCGAGCCGCCACCAACCTGCAAATCGATTCCGTCCGCCTCTGGGGCTCCATCCACGAGACCGCGCAATTCGGCGCAACAGCCAAAGGCGGCGTGCGCCGGCTGACCTTGAGCGCAGAGGACAAGCAGGTGCGCGACTGGTTCCGCCAGGCTTGCGAGGACGCCGGCTTGGAGGTGCATGTCGATGCGCTCGGCTCTCAGTTCGGGTTGCGCAAGGGACGGGACATGTCGAGGCTGCCGGTGGGCATCGGCTCGCATCTCGACACGCAGCCGACCGGCGGCAAGTATGACGGCATTCTGGGAACGCTCGGCGCGCTTGAGGTGATCCGCACGCTCAACGACGCCGGAATCGAGACAGAGGCGCCGATCTGCGTCGTCAACTGGACCAATGAAGAAGGCTCGCGCTTCGCGCCTGCGATGATGGCCTCCGCCGCCTATGTCGGCGACTTCACCACCGACGACATTTTGTCGCGCAAGGACGCCGAGGGCACCACCGTCGGCCAGGCGCTCGACGGCATCGGCTATCGTGGCGATAAGCTGGTCGGCTTCCAGAAGCTCGGCTGCTTCGTCGAGCTGCACATCGAGCAGGGCCCGATTCTGGAAGCCGAAGGCAAGACCATCGGCGTGGTCGATTCCGGCCAGGGCGTACTCTGGTACGATGGCAAGATTTCCGGCTTTGAGAGCCATGCGGGGTCGACGCCGATGCCGCTGCGGCGCGATGCTCTGGCGACGCTATCGGAGATCGTGCTGGCGATGGAGAGCATCGCGAAGAAGCACGGGCCGAACGCGGTCGGCACCGTCGGCGAAGCCGTGATCGCAAATCCCTCGCGCAACGTCATTCCCGGCGAGATCGCCTTCACGATGGATTGCCGCAGCGCGGATGGCGCAATCATGGATGAGCTCGATCGTGATCTGCGCGCTGCAATCGCCGAGATCGCCGCGCGTCGCAAGGTCGAGGTGACCATCGACCTGGTCTGGCGCAAGCCGCCGACACATTTTGATCCCAAGCTGATTGCGGCGGTCGAGAATGCGGCGAAGACGCTCGGCTATTCCTCGCGCCGCATCACCTCCGGCGCCGGCCACGACGCCTGCAACCTCAACACCATCATGCCGGCCGCAATGGTGTTCGTGCCCTGCAAGGACGGCATCAGCCACAACGAACTCGAGGATGCGACGCAGCCCGACTGCGCCGCAGGCACCAACGTCCTCATGCATACCGTGCTGGCAATCGCCGGCGTCGCGTCCTGATTAAGTGGAGTAGCGCCATGCGCGGAGTTTTCGTCGACGCCAACGAAGCCCTGGCCGTGATCATGGGGCGGCTGGAGCAGCCTGGCGATCCCAAGGTGCGGATCCACAGGGATCCCGACATCAAGCCCGAACAGTATCCAGACATCCTCGACGGCGCCGAGATCGCGATCGTCGACCACACCGCGTTGCCGACCGAAATTGCGAAGAAGTGCACTGGCCTTAAGCACGTCGTGTTTCTCGGCACCGGCGCGCGCAGCTACATGAACCCGGAAGAACTTAGCCAGCTCGGCATCTCCGTGCATCTGATCAAGGGTTATGGCGACACGGCGGTCGCGGAATCCGCGATCGCGCTGATGTGGGCGTCGGCCCGTGGGATCGCGATGATGGATCGCGAGATGCGTGTCGGCAACTGGCTGCGCGAGGACGGCATGCAGCTCACCGGCAAGACGCTCGGCCTCATCGGCTTCGGCGGCATCGCCGCGGAAGTCGCGCGTATCGCATCAGGCAGCGGCATGAAGGTGATTGCCTGGAACCGCTCGCCGAAGAGCCATCCCGGTGTGGAGTTCACCGATCTCGACACGGTGCTGGCAAGAAGCGACGTTGTTTCGCTGCATCTCCTGCTCAATGACGAGACCCGTGGCATGATCACGCGCGAGATGATGTTTGCGATGAAGCCGGGCGTCATCCTCATCAACACCGCCCGCGCCGCGGTCGTCGACGAGGCCGCGATGATCGACGCGCTGAGGTCCGGCCACATCCGCCATGCCGGCCTCGACGTCTTCAACATAGAGCCGCTGCCCGGCGATCATCCGCTGACAAAACTGCCGAACGTGACGTTGTCGGCGCATTCGGCGTTCCGCACGCCGGAGGCGAGCGAGAATCTAATCGAGGCAGCGTGGCAACACTGCCGCCGGATCGCGAAGGGATAAGAACAACAACAATGGCCGAGTATCGCAACATCAAGGCACAGCCGCTCACCAACGCCATCCGCGCCATCGCCAAGGCAGGCGGCTCGACGGACCGCGAAGCCGAGCTGGTCTCCACCAACCTCGTCGAAGCGAACCTGAAGGGCCACGACTCCCACGGCGTGGGCATGATCCCGCGTTATGCCGAAGCGGTCGCCGAGGGCGGCCTCGCCGTCAACCAGCACGTCAAGATCGTGATGGACACGGGCCCCTTGCTCACGCTCGACGGCCTCACCGGCTACGGCCAGGTGATGGGCCATGAGGCGATGGAACTCGGTGCCGAGCGTGCCAAGCGCAACGGTGTCTGCGTGGTCGGCCTGTCGAACTCGCACCATATCGGACGCATCGGCCACTGGGCCGAGCAGTGCATCGATCACGGGCTGGTATCGATCCACTTCGTCAACGTGATCTCGCGGCCGATCGTGGCGCCCTGGGGTGGCAGCGATGCGCGCCACGGCACCAACCCGTTCTGCGTCGGCATCCCGCGCGCCGGCAAGGAACCGATCGTGCTCGACTTCGCCACCAGCAAGATCGCGCAGGGCAAAACCCGCGTCGCCCACAACAAGGGCGTCGAACTCGAGCCCGGCACCATCATCGACAACGAAGGCAGGCCCACCAACAATCCCCGCTACACCGTGATTGCGCCGCACGGCGCCATCCTGCCGTTCGGCGAGCACAAAGGCTCGGGACTGGCGCTGGTGTGCGAACTGCTTGGCGGCGCACTCTCCGGCGGCGAGGTTGTCAAAAGCCCGGCCGACGGCAAGCGGCGCGTCCTTAATGGCATGCTCTCGATCCTGATCGACCCGAGCAAGCTCGGCACGGGCGAGAACCTGGCGCGCGAAGTCGAGAGCTTCGTCGCCTGGCACACCGGCTCACCGCCCGCCCCCGGCGTCGACAAGGTGAAGATCGCCGGCGAGCCCGAGCGCGAGACAAAGAAGAAGCGGCTCGCCGAAGGCATTCCGGTCGACCCGACTACCTGGCAGGAGATTCTGGAGGCCGGGAAGCGGTTCGGGCTGGATCAGGCGGCGATCGAAAAGATCGTGGGTTGATTGCACGGCCAGCAATGCTGATTTCCTTCTCCCTTGTGGGAGAAGGTGCCCCGAAGCGCCGGATGAGGGGGTGCATCCGCGAATTCAATGGTGAGAGCCTCACTCACTGAGAGAGACCCCTCACCCGTCTTCGATGCTTCGCATCGAAAGCACCCCCTCCCACTAGGGGAGAGGGAAAGCAGCATCCTAATCCACCATCTCAGCGACCGCCTTGCCGCAGGCTGTCGTGTCGGCGTTGCCGCCGAGATCCCTGGTGCGCAGTGTGCGTTCTGCGAGCGTTCGCTCGATTGCATCGACGATCGACTTGCCGGCTTCCTTCTCGCCGAGATGCTCGAGCATCATCGCGCCCGACCAGACTGCGCCGATCGGGTTGGCGATGCCCTGACCCGCGATATCGGGCGCCGAGCCATGCACCGGCTCGAACACCGATGGGAAATTACCCTCGGGATTGATGTTCCCGGACGGCGCAATGCCGATGGTGCCGGTGCAGGCGGGGCCAAGGTCGGAGAGGATGTCACCGAACAGGTTTGAGCCGACCACGACGTCGAACCAGTCCGGATGCAGCACGAAGTTCGCGGTCAAAATGTCGATGTGGTATTTGTCCCACTTCACCCTCGGAAAGTTCTTCGCCATCGCCTCCACTCGCTCGTCCCAATAGGGCATGGTGATGGAGATGCCGTTGGACTTGGTCGCCGACGTCAGGTGCTTCTTCGGCCGCGACTGCGCAAGCTCGAAGGCGAATTTCAGGATGCGGTCGACACCGACGCGGGTCATCACGGTCTGCTGCGTCACGAATTCGCGGTCGGTCTCCGGGAACATGCGGCCGCCGACGGAGGAATATTCGCCTTCCGTGTTCTCGCGCACCACCCAGAAATCGATGTCGCCGGGCTTGCGGCCCGCCAGCGGCGACGGCACGCCTGGCATCAGCCGCACCGGCCGCAGGTTCACATACTGGTCGAACTCGCGGCGGAATTTGATCAGCGAACCCCACAGCGAAACGTGATCGGGGATCTTGGCCGGCCAGCCGACCGCGCCAAAATAGATCGCATCGTGCTTGCCGATCTTCTCCTTCCAATCGTCCGGCATCATCTGGCCGTGCTTCTCATAATAGTCCCAGGACGAGAAGTCGAAATGATCGAAATGCAGGGAGACCCCGTGCTTCTTCGCCGCCGTTTCCAAGACGCGCAGGCCTTCAGGCATGACTTCCTTGCCGATGCCATCGCCGGGAATGACCGCGATCCGGTATTGCTTCTTGCTCATCAAAAACGTCCCTGGTTAGTCCGGCAGCCGCCGCCTTTTTTGATCGCACTGCAATGGACCAAAGTCAGCGGCAGTGCAACGCTGCACTGCAATGTTGACCGTGGCGCGGCCGACCGCCTACTGATTTCATCCTGTTCCTTTCCTGCGAGTTAACTCCTATGGATCTGCATCTACGTGGCAAGCGCGTCCTGATCACCGGCGCGTCCAAGGGCATCGGCGCAGCCGCCGCCGAGGCGTTCGCCGAGGAAGGCTGCCATCTGCTGCTCGCCGCCCGCAGCGGCGATCAGCTCAAGGCGCTGGCCGAGCGCCTGCGCTCTGCGCATCAGATCGACGCCGTCACGAGCATCGTGGATTTGCGCCAGAGCGAGGATTTGGCGCGACTGGCGAAAGAAGCCGCCGACATCGACGTGCTCGTCAACAACGCCGGCGACATCCCCGGCGGCTCCATCGACAAGATCGACGAGGCGACCTGGCGGCACGCCTGGGAGCTGAAAGTGTTCGGCTACATCAACCTGACGCGACTGATCTACGCGCAGATGAAGGCCAAGGGCGGCGGCGTGATCGTCAACGACATTGGTGCTGCCGGCGAAAAGTTCGACGCCAACTACATCTGCGGCAGCGCCGGCAACGCCGCGCTGATGGCTTTCACGCGCGCACTCGGAGGCAAGAGCCTTGCCGACAACATCCGCGTGGTCGGCATCAATCCTGGTCCGGTCGGCACCGACCGTCACGTGACGCTGCTGAAGACGCGGGCCAAGCAACAGCTCGGCGACGAGACCCGCTACAAGGAATTCCAGAAGAGCCTGCCGCTCGGCAGGCCTGCGCATGCGCGCGAGATCGGCGACCTCATGACGTTTCTGGCGTCGGATCGCTCCGGCTATACGTCGGGCGTCATCTATACGGTGGATGGCGGCATCAGCGCGGGATGGGGCTAACGCTTTCCTCGTCATTGCGAGCGAAGCGAAACAATCCAGACGGCCGCCACAGGTATATTTCTATTGCTTCGCTTCGCTCGCAATGACGGAGCCTAGAATATGCATAGGAGTAAACTAATTGTCTCAAGACTTGATCTGCGAAACCGCCTGCACGATCGTCGACAAGCTGCGTTCCGGCGATGTCTCCCCGCTCGAACTTCTGGATGTGCTGGAGAAGCGCATCGCCGAGGTTGACGGCAAGGTCAATGCGCTGCCCACGCTGTGCTTCGACCGTGCGCGGACCAACGCCAAGGCGCTGATGCAGAAGCCGGCCGGCGCGCGTGGGCTGCTTGCGGGCTTGCCGGTGCCGATCAAGGACCTGACCGATGTCGCCGGCGTGCTGAACACGCAGGGCTCGCCAATCTTCAAGGACAATGTGCCCAAACAGTCCGATCTCATGGTCGAGCACCTCGAAGACAATGGCGCGGTCGTCTACGCCAAATCCAACACGCCGGAGTTCGGCGCCGGCGCCAACACATTCAACGAAGTGTTCGGTGCAACCCTCAATCCGTGGGACACGACCAAATCTGCGGCCGGCTCTTCAGGCGGCGCCGCCGCGGCGCTTGCAACCGGCATGGCCTGGCTCGCGCAAGGCTCCGACATGGGCGGCAGCCTGCGCAGCCCCGCAAGCTTCTGCGGCGTCGTCGGCATGCGGCCGAGCATCGGCCGCGTCGCGCATACACCAAAGGCAGGCATCGACCGCAATCTTGGCGTCCAGGGCCCGATGGCCCGCAACGTCGAGGATCTCGCGCTGCTGCTCGACGCCATGAGCGGCGACTATGCCGCGGACCCGCTGTCGCTGCCGGCGCCTTCGACCTCGTTTCTCTCGGCGGCGCGATCGGGCACGAAACCGCTGCGCATCGCCTATTCGCCCGATCTGGGCATCACGCCGGTCGATTCCGAGGTCAAGGCGATCACGCGCAAGGCGGCGGAGCGCTTCACAGAGGCCGGCGCCACCGTCGAGGAAGCCCATCCCGACTGGCGCGAAGCGCACGAATGCTTCCACGTGCTGCGCGCGTTCGACTTCGCAATCAGCAAGGCGCAGCTGCTGCGGACCAAACGCGACCTGCTCAAGCCCGAGGTGATCTGGAATATCGAGGAAGGACTCAAGCTCACCGTCGAGCAGCTCGAACGCGCCGAGGCGCAGCGCGTCGGGATGACCGCGCGCGCGGTCGAGTTCTTCCAGACCTATGATCTCCTGCTGGTGCCGACGACGATCGTGCCGCCCTTCCCGATCGAGAACCGCTATGTCGCCGAATGCGCCGGCAAGAGGTTCGACAATTACGTCGAATGGCTCGGCATCGTCTACGCCATCACGCTCGCCTGCTGCCCCGCGCTGTCGCTGCCCTGCGGCTTCACCGCCTCGGGCCTGCCGGTCGGCGTGCAGGTCGTCGGTGCGCCGCGCGCAGATGCGCAGGTCATCGCGGGCGCAAAGGTGTTGGAGGATATTCTGGGCCTGCGCGGCACGACGCCGATTGATCCGAAGGTGAAGACGTAATCGTTTCAAAGCGCGAGCTCGGTAGCACCCTCTCCCCTTGTGGGCCCCCTTGTGGGAGAGGGTGGCTCGCCGCATAGCGGCGAGACGGGTGAGGGGTATCTCTCCGCGAGGGGCAATCTCACCGTCCGAATTCGACGATAGAGCCCCTCATCCGGCGCTTCGCGCCACCTTCTCCCACAAGGGGAGAAGGAAGAGATCCTCACCTCTCGCGCGTTGCCTCCAGACTCCGGCTGTAGCGCGACATCGCGAAGCAGAAGACAAAATAGATCGCCGCCACGAAGATATAGACCTCGACCGAAAACTGCTGCCAGGCGGGATCGATGATCGCGGTCTTGGCTGTGGTCAGCAGGTCGAAAATGCCGATGATCAGGACGAGGCTGGTATCCTTGAAGAAGGCGATGAAGGTGTTGACCAGCGGCGGGATGACGTGGCGGATCGCCTGCGGCAGGACGATCAGCCGATTCTTGCGCCAATAGGACAGGCCGAGCGCATCGGCGGCCTCATACTGCCCGCGTGGCACCGCCTGAAGGCCGCCGCGGATGACTTCGGCAAGGTAGGCGCCCGCGAACAGGATGATCGCGATCTGCGCCCGCAGGAGCTTGTCGATGTTGAAGCCGCTGGGCATGAACAGCGGAAACATCACGCTCGCCATGAACAGCAGGCTCACGAGCGGCACGCCGCGGATCAGCTCGACATAGACCACCGAGAGCGAACGAATCGCCGGCAGATTCGAGCGCCGGCCGAGCGCGACGAGGATGCCAAGCGGAAAGCCGAAGGCGAGGCCGAAGGTGGCGAGGATCAGCGTCACCGGCAAGCCGCCCCAACGATCCTGCGAAACGAATGACAAGCCGAGCACGCCGCCCCACATCAGCACGCTGATCAGGCCAAGCACGGCGATCCAGAGATAGACCAGCTCGCGGCGCCACAAGGCGCGGCGGGAGGACAGATAAAACAGCGCGATGAACAGCAGGACCGACAGCGCCGGCCGCCACTGTTCGTCGAACGGATAGGTGCCGAACAGGATGAAGCGGTACTTTTCGGGGATGATCGCCCAACAAGCGCCAAGACCGCGCGCGGCACGGCAGGCGCTGGAGTCGTTGGCCGGCGTGAGCCAGACCGCATTGGCGATGCCCCATTGCACGAAACCGATGACGCCCCTCGCGAGCACCGCCAGCAGCACGACCGAGAGGATGCCGTTCGGGATCGACGAGAACAGGTTGGTGCGCAGCCAGCGCAGCACCGGGTTTCCCATTTGCGGGCGGCGAGCTGCGCGCGGTACGTCCGGCATGTCGGTAACGGCCGTCATGCTCAGCGCTCCACCAGCGCGATGCGCGCATTGTACCAGTTCATGAAGAAGCTGATGCCGAGGCTGATGGTCAGGAACACCGCCATGATCAACGCGATCGCCTCGATCGCCTGTCCGGTCTGGTTCAGCGTAGTGTTGGCGATCGAGACGACGTCCTGGTAGCCGATCGCCACCGCGAGCGAGGAGTTTTTGGTCAAGTTGAGATATTGGCTAGTCATCGGCGGCACAATCACCCGCATAGCTTGCGGCAAGACGATCTGCCGCAGCATGAAGCTGCGACGCAAGCCTAGCGCATTGGCGGCATCCCACTGGCCGCGCGGCACCGATTGGATGCCGCTGCGCACGATCTCGGCGATGAAGGCGGAGGTATAAGTAACGAGCGCAATCAGCAGCGCAAAATACTCAGGCGCGAGCGTCAGCCCGCCGACGAAGTTGAAGCCGCGCAACTCGGGCCATTCGATCGTCCAGGGCACGCCGAGCAACACGGACACGAGCGCCGGAAGCACCACGATGAGACCAAGCGCAAAAGGCCAAGCCGGCCGTGGCTTGCCGTCGCGCATCTGCCGCGCGATCAGCCATCGCCGGACGCCGTAGAACACGGCTACGCCCAGCACGGCCGTGCAGAGCACCCAAAGTTGCGGTCTCCCGATCGGGACCGCCGGCAGGATCAGGCCGCGGTTGGAGAGGAACACGCCATCGATCGGCCGAAACGCCGCGCGCGCGGCCGGCAGCGCCTGCATCAGGACATACCAGAACAGCAGCTGGAGCAGCAGCGGGATGTCGCGCAGCACCTCGACATAGACGGCGGCGAGGCGGGAGAGCAGCCAGTTGGCCGACAGCCGCGAGATCCCGATCAGCGTGCCCAAAATCGTCGCGAGCACGATACCAATCACGGCGACGCGCAAGGTGTTGGCGACGCCGACGACAAAGGCCCAGAGGTAGGTATCCCTCGGATTGTAGGCGACGAGACTATCGGCGATGGGCATGCCGGCCTCGCGGCCGAGGAAGGCAAAGCCGGTGGTAATGCGGCGGGCCGACAGGTTGGTGACGGTGTTGGACCAGAGAAAGACGACGACCGCGACCGCAATCCCGACCACCAGGACTTGCCAGAACAGGCCCTTCAGCTCGCGGCTTCCGAGTGCGACAGACAAACGGCGGCGTGGCGGCGGTCTGGGATCATCGGTGGTCACAGCACAAAAATCCTCATCGAGAGCAGCGATTTCCGGCGGCGCACGTCAACTGTTGCACCAATCTTCAGTTCGTGCAACAAATGTTTCATGGCCGAGCCCGCGAAATCCTCGCCCCTGAGCGAACTGCGCATTGCACTGCCATCGCTCCCGATGCGGCTGCAGGAGGTCGGGCGCTTCGTCGCGGCCAACGATTACGACGCCACCACCCGTTCAATGCGCGACCTTGCAGCGGTTGCCGGCGCCGATCCCGCCGCGTTTACGCGGCTTGCGAAAGCAATCGGCTATTCCGGCTGGGACGAATTGCGCGCCGCGCTGACGGAAGCGAGGCGGCCGTTGCAGCTGGCGCCTTTCTCCGTCCGCGCGAAAAGCCGCCGCCACGGCCCCAACGCCGATGTCGCCCTCGTCACCGACAAGCTCGACGCCGAGGCTGCGGGGCTTCTGCGCATTCCAGCGCAGCCGATTGCGGAGGCGGCGCACGCACTGCATATCGCAAAGCGGATCTGGATCACCGGCTATCGAAGCTGCCGCAGCGTCGCGGAGTTGCTGAACTACGAGTTGCGGCTGTTCCGTCCCGATCAGGTGCAGATCGTCGGCGGGTCCGGTCCTGACGATCTCGACCTCGGCGCCTTTCGCCCCGGCGAAGCCGTCATCGTCATCGGCTTTCTGCCCTATACGCATGCGAGCGTCCGGGTCGCACAGGCTGCCTATCGCGCCGGTGCAACCTTGATCGCGATTGCGGACCGCGTGGCGGCTCCGATGGCCGAAGGCGCCGACCATGTGCTGCTGTTCGAAGCGGCCTCCTCCCCCGGCTTCTTCCCGAGCCTCACCGGCGCAATCGCGATTGCGCAGTCGCTGGCCGCCGTGACGTTCTCGCTCGGCGGCACGGCGGCGAAGAAGCGCCTTCAGGATACCGAGGTGCGGCTGGCCGCAGCCTCCACCTATGTTTCAGAGAAAGGTTGATCCATGGCCGCTCGCATCAGCCGCGTGCTGCATCGTTCGTTGCGCGAGACGCCGCCGCCCAAGGCGATCGGCGGTGAAGGCGTCTACCTCTTCGCCGAGGACGGCCGCCGCGTGATCGACGCTTCCGGCGGCGCAGCGGTCTCCTGCCTCGGCCACCAGCACCCGCGCGTGATCGCGGCGATGGCCAAGCAAGCCTCGACGCTGGCCTATGCCCACACCGCATTCTTCTCGTCCGAGCCGGCGGAGGCGCTCGCCGAAACACTGGTCGGGCAGGAGCCGGGCGGTCTCGCCTACGTCTATTTCGTCAGCGGCGGATCGGAGGCGATCGAAGCCAGCATCAAGCTAGCGCGGCAATATTTCATCGAGCGCGGCGAGCCGCAGCGGCAGCACTTCATCGCGCGGCGGCAGAGCTACCACGGCAATACGCTGGGCGCACTCGCCGCCGGCGGCAACGCCTGGCGGCGTGCGCCCTATGCGCCGTTGCTGTCGGCCGCCTTTAGCCACGTGACTCCCGCCTTTGCCTATCATGAGAAACACAACGGCGAGTCGGATGCGCAGTTCGTGGCGCGGCTCGCGGCCGAGCTCGAAGCCGAGTTTCAACGGCTCGGTCCCAACTCCGTCGCAGCATTCCTCGCCGAGCCCGTCGTCGGCGCGACCGCCGGTGCCGTAACGGCACCGGACGGCTACTTCAAGGCGGTGCGCGAGATTTGCGACCGGCACGGCGCGCTGCTCATCCTCGACGAGGTCATGTGCGGCATGGGCCGCACCGGCACAACACACGCGTGGGAACAGGAAGCCGTCGCGCCCGACATCCAGGCCATCGCAAAAGGCCTCGGTGGTGGTTATCAGCCGATCGGCGCGATGCTCGCGAGCGGCAGGATCATCGACACCATTCGCGCCGGTTCCGGCGCGTTTCAGCATGGCCACACTTATATGGCACATCCGCTCGCCTGCGCGGCCGCGCTCGCGGTGCAGGATGTGATCCGCGAGGATCGGCTGCTCGATCGCGTCAAGGAGCGCGGCAAGCAGCTCGAGCAGCGCCTCGTCGAACGCTTCGGCAATCACCGCCATGTCGGCGACATCAGGGGGCGCGGCCTGTTCTGGGCGATCGAGCTCGTCGCCGATCGCGCCAGCCGGACGTCGTTCGATCCGGCGCTCAAGCTCAACCAGAAGATCAAGGCAGAAGCCTTTGCCAACGGGCTCGGCTGCTATCCCGGCGGCGGCACCGTGGACGGGGTCCGCGGCGACCACGTGCTGCTGGCGCCGCCCTATATCGCTTCGGCTGAGGAGATCGACGAGATCGTCGACAAGCTCGGCACGGCCGTCGACAACGTATTGCGTAGTGTCAATCACTGAGGGGAGACTAGCATGATGAAGAAAGTAGCTATCGCGGCAGGCCTGCTCGCGACATCGACGGTTGTCGCGGCGGCCGCGACGCTCGACACGGTGAAAAGCCGCGGCACGCTGGTGTGCGGCGTCAGTGCCGGCTTTGCCGGTTTCTCCGCGCCAGACTCGCAGGGCAATTACAAGGGTCTCGACGTCGACTATTGCCGCGCGCTCGCGGCCGGTGTGCTCGGCGATCCCAGCAAGGTGCGTTACGTCTCGCTGACGGCACAGAACCGCTTCACCGCGCTGCAATCGGGCGAGATCGACGTGCTCTACCGCAACTCGACGGAGACTTATCTGCGCGGCGTCACGCTGGGCCTGCGGCAGGGCCCGATCAACTTCTACGACGGCCAGGGCTTTGTCGTGAAGAAGGATCTCGGCGTGAAGGAGATCAAGGATCTCAAGGGCGCCACCGTCTGCGTCGCACAAGGCACCACGCATGAGGTCACGCTCGGCGATTACGGCCGCGCCAACGGCATCGACTGGAAGCCGCTGGTGTTCGACCGCGTCGACACGATGTACCAGACCTTCTTTGGCGGCCGCTGCGATGCCATGACCCAGGACGCTTCTGCGCTCGCAGGTGCCGTGACGACCGCAGCGCCGAACCCGGCCGACTACGTCGTGCTGCCGCAGACCATCAGCAAGGAACCGCTCGGACCCTTCACCCGCAACGGCGACGAGGTCTGGAGCGACATCATCACCTGGCTGCATTACGGGCTGATCGAGGCCGAAGAGCTCGGCGTCACGCAAGGCAATGTCGACGAGATGGCGAAGTCGCAGACGCCCGCGGTGCAGCGCCTGCTCGGTGCCTCCGGCGATCTCGGCTCGCGGCTCGGGCTCGATAACAAATGGCTGGTCACGGCGATCAAGGCAGGCGGCAATTACGGCGAGATCTACGAGCGCAATGTCGGCAAGGCCAGCCCGCTCAAGCTCGAGCGCGGCCTCAACGGGCTCTGGAGCAAAGGCGGCTTGATGTACGCGGTGCCGTTCAAGTAAGGAGTTCACCTGCGGACAGAGCCCCTCATCCCGACCCTCTCCCCGTAAGAACGGGGAGAGGGAGGAGAAGCACCGAGCCCCATGCGCATCGCCCTGATCCACGCCCTCAAGCATTCCATCGCGCCGATCGAGGCGGCGTTCGCGACGGCTTGGCCGCAGGCCCGGCTAATGAACCTGCTCGATGACAGCCTGTCCGCGGACCTGGCCCGTGGCGGCACACTCAACGACGCCATGACCGAGCGCTTCCTTGCACTCGGCGATTATGCGATGGCGACGGGGGCTGACGCGATCCTGTTCACCTGCTCGGCTTTCGGCCCCTGCATCGAAGCGGTTGCCCGGGCGCATGCGCCGAAGCCGGTGTTGAAGCCGAACGAGGCCATGATCGAGCAGGCGGTGACGATGGGCAAGCGCATCGGCCTGCTCTCGACCTTTCCGCCGACGCTGGTCTCGATGCCACCGGAATTTCCTGCCTCCATCGAAGTCGTGCCGAAGCTTGCCGAAGGCGCGCTGGCCGCGCTCGACCGCGGCGACCGTGCCGAGCACGATAGGCTGATCGTAGAAGCATCAAAGGATTTGCGCGATTGCGACATCGTCGCGCTGGCGCAGTTCAGCATCGCGGCAACTGCACCGCTGGTCGCGGAGGCCACCGGCCGACCCGTGGTGACCACGCCGGACAGCGCCGTCCACAAGCTGAAGAAGCTCCTTGCGGCGAAAGCTTAAACGCCCGCCTTCGCCCTGCGGCGCGCGTCCTTGATCGCAGCCGCGAGCGCCGTCTTGGTTTCGTTCACGAAATCCTCGACCAGGTCTTCGCGCGTGGCGTGAGCCGCCTCGCCGGTAAAAAGGCCCTGCTCGGCCAGCATCACCACGCCGTGTAGCGCCGCCCAGATCTTGAGGGCTTGCCGCTCGCGCAAATACTCAACCGCCGGCGCTTCCAGGGCTTCGATCACCAGCGCAAAAGTCTCGCGCGTCGCCTCGTGCAGCTCGCTGCCCTTTGCTGCGCACGACACCGTGCGCGAGGCGAACATCAGTCGGTAGATGCCATTGCGGCGCAGGCCGAAATCCAGCGTGGCCTGGGCCAGCCGCGAGAGCTTCGACTGCTTCGAGGGCTTTGCCATCGCCACCCGCAAAATCGCGCTGAGCTGCCGGAACGCCTCCGCCGTCACCGCAGCAAGCAGCGCCTCGCGATCGGCAAAATGACGGTAAGGCGCCGGCTGCGAGACGCCGAGCTGCTTTGCAAGCGCCTTGATGCTGATTGCCTCCGCCCCGCCCTGCTCCGCCTCACGCAGCGCAGCCTTGATCAAGGCGTCGCGGAGATCGCCGTGGTGGTAGGTATTCTCCGGCTTGCGGGCAAGTTGTGAACGCATGTTGCGCCGAGCCTATAAGTTTGCGCTTGACAGGGGAAGCCCGTCGCCAATGTAATATACTATAACTTAAAGCAGCGGCGAAGTCCGTGGATAAGAACTGACATGAGGAACGGGCGCGCCTTCGGGCGCGGCGTGCACACGACCAAGGAAGGCGCGATGACAGAGCGACTGAGGGTTCACGTCGATCCGGACAAATGCCAGGGCCACGCGCGCTGCAAGGCGCTCGCGCCGGAGCTGTTCGAGCTCGACGAATACGGCAATGCCCACGAGGCCGGCGGCGGCATGGTTCCGCCGGGCCTCGAAGACAAGGCTTGGCTTGCCAAGTCCAATTGCCCGGAAATCGCAATCGATGTGATCGAGGAGTAGCGCGGCTTTCGCCCGCTTGCGTGCCTGCAGAGACCACGAGCCCCGAGGATTACGAGATGTCCGACGTCAGCCAGCCCGCCGCCCATCCGCCCGTGACCGACTGGATCAATGATTTCGACCACACCGATCCGCAATGGACGGAAGATCCCTTTCCGATCTGGGACCAACTGCGGGCCGCAAGCCCGGTCGTGCACACCGAGCGCTTCCTCGGCTGCTATATGCCGACCACCTACGAAGCCGTGCGCGAAATCGCCAATGACACCCAGCATTTCTCGTCGCGCCGCATCATCGTGCGTGACGTGCGACCCGAGCCCGCCAAGAACGCGGCTCCGCCGATCACGTCCGATCCGCCCGAGCATAAGCCTGCCAAGCAATTGCTATTGCCGCCCTTCACGCCCGACGCAATGAAGAAGCTCGAACCACGGGTCCGCGCCATCTGCAACGAGCTGATCGATGGCTTCGCTGCCAAGACGAAAGTGGATGCGGCCACGCGCTACACCAAGCACATTCCGGTGCGCGCGATCGCCCACATGCTCGGCATTCCCGAAAGCGACAGCGACCTCTTCATCAACTGGATCCACATGATCCTGGAGCTCGGCATCAAGGACGAGAACATACTGCTCCAGGCCGTGCACGAGATGAGCGCTTACTTCAGCGCTCACATCGAAGCGCGCAAGGAAAAGCCGACCGACGACCTCATCTCCTATCTGATGAACGCCCGCGACAAGGAAGGCCAGCCGCTGGAGGATTCCCACGTGCTGGGCTCGCTGCGGCTGCTCCTGATCGCCGGCATCGATACCACCTGGAGCGCGATCGGCTCCTCGCTGTGGCACCTCGCCCGGACACCCGCCGACCGCGAGCGCCTGATCGCCGAGCCCGGCTTGATCCCGACTGCGGTGGAGGAGCTGCTGCGCGCCTACTCACCGGTGACGATGGCCCGCGAGGTGGTCGGGGAGACCACGATCTCGGGCTGTCCGGTGAAGCCGGGCAACATGGTGCTGCTGTCCTTCCCGGCCGCCAACCGCGACCCCAGGATGTTTCCGGACGCTGACAAGGTCGTGATCGACCGCCGGGAGAATCGCCATGCCGCGTTCGGCCTCGGCATCCACCGCTGCATCGGCTCCAATCTGGCGCGGATGGAGATGCAGGTTGCGCTGGAGGAATGGCTGAAGCGGATTCCGGATTTCCGCCTCGATCCGGCCGGCACTGTGACCTGGTCCCAGGGAACCATCAGGGGCCCGCGCCAGTTGCCATTTCTGTTTGGAAAGGCGATGTAGGCCTCCCACAATCAGCGGAGTGAGCGGCCGGACGTGACTGAGCAAGCAACCCAACCGGCCTCCGAGCATTTTGACGTCGCCGACGCCGAGCGGCGGATCAAGGCGATCTTCATCGGCTCGATCGGAAATCTCGTCGAATGGTACGATTTCTACGCCTATACGGCGTTCGCGCTCTATTTCGCTCCGGCCTTCTTTCCCGGCAACGATCCCGTCGTGCAGCAACTGAACGTCGCCGTCGTGTTCGCGGCGACGTTCCTGATGCGCCCCTTGGGCGGCTGGTTGTTCGGCTATATCGCCGATCATTTCGGGCGGCGCATTTCCCTGACGTTATCGGTCGTCTTCATGTGCTTCGGCTCGCTGATCATCGCGCTGACGCCGACCTATGCCACGATCGGCTTAGCCGCGCCGGTGATCCTGGCGCTGGCACGCGTCATCGAGGGCTTGAGCCTCGGCGGTGAATATGGCGCCAGCGCGACCTACCTCAGCGAGGTCGCCGATCCCAAGCACCGCGGCTTCTATTCGAGCTTCCAATACGTCACGCTGATCGGCGGTCAGCTCACCGCGATCCTCGTGCTGCTGCTCCTGCAGAAAGTCTTCCTCACGCCCGAAGAATTGAGAGCGTGGGGCTGGCGCATCCCGTTCGCGATCGGCGCGATGCTCGCGATTTTTGCCGCGGTGATGCGGCGCGGCTTGCACGAGACCGAGGCGTTCGAGGAAGCCAAGAAGGTGGTGAAGCCGACCGGCTCGATTACCAATCTGCTAAAGCATCCGCGGGAGCTGTTGCTGGTTGCCGGCCTGACCGCCGGCGGCACCGCGGCGTTCTATACCTTCACCACCTACATGCAGACCTTCGTCAAACTCTCGGTCGGGCTGACCGAGGACCAGACCACCTTCGTGATCTTCGGCACGCTGATCTTCGCGACCGTCCTGCAACCGATCTATGGCGCGATCTCCGACAAGATCGGACGCAAGCCGCTGCTGATTTTCTTCGGCGTCGCCGGCACGCTCGCAACCGTGCCGCTGCTGATGACGCTGAAGGAGACCAAGTCACCCTTCATGGCGTTCATCTTGATCTGTTGCGCCTGGCTGTTCGTGGCTGGCTACACCTCGATCAACGCGGTAGTGAAGGCCGAGCTGTTCCCGACCAATGTCCGCGCGCTCGGCGTCGGCCTGCCTTATGCGATCACGGTCTCGATCTTCGGCGGCACCGCACCGGCGATCGCGCTCTACTTCAAGAGCATCGGGCATGAGGAATGGTTCTATTTCTATCTCGCCGGCGTGATCTGCCTATCCCTGATCATCTATGCTACGATGCGCGACACCAAGCATGCCTCCGCGATGCACCGCCACGAGTAGGCCATGGCCGACGACAACGAGCTCCCACCCGACAGCAAACTGACGCGCACCAAGCAAAAATGGGCGCGCGACGGCCAGTTCCTCACGGGACGGATCACGCGGCCGGAAGACCAGCGGTTGCCGCCCGGCCAGCACGTCACCAAGGACTGGCCGGTGCTCGATCTCGGCGTCGTGCCACCGATCGCGCGTGAGCGCTGGCGGCTCGACGTCTATGGCGCGATCGAGAACCCCGTGTTCTGGACCTTTGCCGAGTTCACCGCGCAGAAGCAGGTGCAACTCACTTCGGACATCCACTGCGTCACCACCTGGTCGCGCTACGACAACCAGTGGGAGGGGCTTGCGACACGCGAGCTGCTCGCGGCCTGCCAGCCGCGTGACGACGCCCGCTTCGTCGTGCTGCATTCCCACGACGGCTATACCGCCAACCTTGCTCTGGAAGACTTTGCCGCCGAGGACGCACTGCTCGCCCATAGCTGGTCGGGACAGCCGCTGTCGGATGAGCACGGCGGCCCGGTGCGGCTCGTCGTGCCGCATCTGTATTTCTGGAAGAGCACCAAATGGCTCCAGGCCATCGAATTCCTCACCGAGGACGCGCCGGGCTTCTGGGAGGTCCGCGGCTACCATAATCGCGGCGATCCGTGGACCGAACAGCGCTACTCCGACGATTAGAACTTTGAAATGGGGGAGCCCATGCCGACGGAACGCTTTCAATTTACGGGCGAAGGCGGCCACCAGCTCGCAGCCGCGCTGGAACTGCCGGATGGCGAGCCTGTGGCCTACGCGCTGTTCGCGCACTGCTTCACCTGCGGCAAGGACACATTGGCGGCCAAGCGCATCTCGGTCGCGCTTGCCGCCAAGGGCATCGCCGTGCTGCGCTTCGACTTCACCGGGCTCGGCTCCAGTGAAGGCGAATTTGCCAATTCGACTTTCTCCTCCAATGTCGCCGATCTCGTTCACGCCGCCGATCATCTGCGAGCTACGCGCAAGGCGCCGTCGATCCTGATCGGCCACAGCCTCGGCGGTGCGGCGATCCTGGCCGCGGCCGGAGATATTCCCGAGGCGAAGGCGGTTGTGACCATCGCGGCGCCGTCCGATCCCGTCCATGTCACCGGCCTGTTCAGCGAGCACATCGACAATATCCGCACGCAGGGCGAAGTCGAGGTCTCGCTGGCGGGGCGCCCGTTCAGGATCAAACGCGAATTCCTCGACGACATCGTCGAGCATGAGCTGATGAAGGACGTCACCGGTCTGCACAAGGCGTTGCTGGTGATGCATTCGCCGGTCGACGACACCGTCGGGATCGACAATGCGACCAGGATCTTCGTTTCGGCCAAGCACCCCAAGAGCTTCGTCTCGCTCGACCACGCCGATCATCTCCTGACCAGGCCGGCCGATGCGCTCTATGCGGCGGACGTGATCGCTGCCTGGGCGAGCCGATACGTCGACACAGCAAGACCTACGAAAGCGATGGACCTCGCTGAGGTGCCGCGTCAGGTCGCGGTCCAGGAAACCCGCAAGAGCAAGTTCAATCAGATCGTTAGCGTCGGTCCGCATCGCCTGGTGGCGGACGAGCCGGTTGCCGCCGGCGGCGAGGATGCCGGCCCCGGACCCTATGATTTTCTGCTTGCCGGTCTCGGTGCCTGCACGTCCATGACCATGCGCCTTTATGCCGACCGCAAGGCGCTGCCGCTCGACCGCGTCACCGTCACGCTGAAGCATTCCAAGATCTACGCCAAGGACTGCGAGGAGTGCGAAACGCGCGAGGGCATGCTCGACCAGATCGAGCGCGATATCGCGATCGAGGGTACGCTCGATGCAGAGCAGCGCAAGAAGCTGATGGAGATCGCCGACAAATGTCCGGTTCACCGGACGCTGACCTCTGAGATCCGCATCGTCACGAAAGCCGTGGATTAGCGCGACTGCTCTAGAAGCACGACGCTATCGTTCGCACGGCTGCGCTGATCTCGCTCTCACGCCAGGCGGCAAAGCCGAGCAGCAAGCCTTGATCGCGCGACCGGCCAAGCGACAGGCTGGACAGGGCGCGAGTCTCGACCCCTACCTCGACCAGCCGCTTGACCGCCGTTCGATCTGCCCTGCTGCGCTTGAAACGTGCAACAAGCTGGATGCCGCCCGAGGGCACCTCGACCGAGAGCAACTGGCCCAGATGGCGCTGCAGTCCATCGACGAGGTGATCGCGGCGGGCATGATAGATCCGGCGCATCCGCCGGACATGCGCGAGAAAGTGTCCGTCGGTGATAAACTCAGCCAACGCTTCCTGGATGTGGCTGGCGGCAATCAGCCCGATGTGCCGTTGCGCAATTTCGAGCGTGGCGGCCATGGCCGGCGGCACGACGAGATAGCCGAACCGGATATCCGACGTCATCGCCTTCGAGAAGGTGCCGACATAGAACACCCGGCCATGGGCATCGAGCCCCTGCAACGCCGGCACCGGCCGGCTGTCATAGTGGAATTCGCCGTCGTAGTCGTCCTCCACGATCCAGGTCTTGCCGGGCCGGCTCGCGTTGAGAAACTTCGTGCGGCGAGCCAGCGACATCAGCCGCCCGGTCGGATGCTGGTGCGATGGCGTCATGAAGATCAGCGTTGGATCCGCCGTTCCGGGCATGCGCTGCATGCCCTGCTGGTCAAGCCCGACGCCGATCACACGTGCACCGGAAGCGCGGAACGCGGCCGCAGCCCCGGGATAGCCGGGATCCTCGACCCAGACATCATCCCCGGGCGTGATGAGCGTGGCTGCGATTAGGGTCAGCGCGGCCTGGGCGCTCGGCAGGATCATGATCTGGTCTGCCGTGGCGCGCACGCCCCTGCTAGAGATAATGCGCCAGCGCCTCGCGCAGGCGCGGCCGGTTGATCGGGCCGAGCTCGCGCCTTCCCGCACGCACGGCGCTGCGGCGCAGGCAGCGCGCCCAGACCTCATTGGGAAACTCCCTGAAATCGCCGTGTCCCGGACGCAAGGGACGCAGCGGCGCCAGATAGGACATCGGCCAGTCCGTCTGGCTGAGCTTCGACGCCCAGGGAGAGAGCCGAGGCTTCGCCGAGCGCACGCGCGACGCGGCACCGCCTGCACTTTCGATGTGCTCGCCACCGTCGACGGTTACCGCCGGACGCCGGCCGTGCGATGTCTCCAGATATCCTTCGGCGGCAAGTTGCTCGAACGCATGCGTTACGGTGTTACGCGAGACGCCGAGATCGCTCGCAAGCCGGCGGCTCGACGGGAGCGCCCGCCCATTGCCGATGCGGCCGCTCGCGATCAGGCCCCTGAGCTGGCTCGTCAACTGAGCCGCGAGCCCTTCCTCGCCGGCGCAGTTCAGATCGATCAATCCGGAAATCATCGCTTCCGAAACTGGCACCTTATTCCTTCTCCATCTGGCACTTTTTAAGGTGCCAGCCGTGATGCTATCTGCAGGATCGGACTACATCAAGGATCTCGCAATGAACTCCCCTCTATCCTCGCGCGCGGCCGTCGGCCTATTCCTGATCGTCGTGCTGGCCTGGGGCGTGAACTGGTCGGTGACAAAACAATTGGTGCAGTTCGTTCCGCCGCTGTGGACCGCGGCAATCCGGAGCTGGATCGCGCTGATCGGCCTCGCCGCAGTCCTCGGCCTGAGCAATAATCTGGTGATACCGGAGCGGCGCGACATCCCGGTGGGCGTCGCGCTGTTGCACATGACGCTGTTCTCGACATTGGTCGCGGCCGGCCTGCGCTTCCTGCCCGCGAGCAAGGGCATCGTGCTGGGCTACACGACGCCGCTCTGGGTCGCGCTTGCCGCGCCGCTGCTCGGGAAGGACACGCTGACCGCGCCTAAGCTTGCCGGCGCACTTCTCGGGCTGATCGGACTTGCTGTGATCCTAAACCCGTTCTCGATCGACTGGACCAACCTCAACGTCGTGCTCGGCGCCGGCATGGTCATTCTGGCCGCGATCTGCTGGGCCGCGAACATCATTTATTTCCACGAACATCGCTGGATCGCGTCCCCGCTTCAGCTCCTGATCTGGCAGGTGCTGGTGGCGACGGTGGTGCTGTCGATCACCGCGACAATCAGCGACGGCGTGCCGCATGCATAATGGTCGTGGAGGCTCGTCCTGCTATTCCTGTATTCGGGCCTGATCGGAACGGTGCTCGCCTATTGGGCCATGTCGATGGTCAACAAGAGCATCTCGGCCCTGACGACATCACTCGGCACCACCGGGACGCCGATCGTGGGCATCGCTAGCGCCGCGATCCTGCTTGGTGAACCCATCGATCTGAGCTTGGCCGTCGCCGCTGCACTGATCGTCGCCGGCATCGGCCTTGCGACGCTGGGCAACCGACCGCTGCGCAGTCAGGCTGCCGCGAGCGGCTGAACGCGCAGCGCGCCGCGCAGGCCTGCCGCCGTGCCAAGCAGGATGCCGGCGACCGCGACGAACGACGCAAGCGCAAGCGTGGAGAGGCCGGTAAGCCCCTGCCCGATCGAGCAGCCGAACGCCATCACGCCGCCGATGCCCATCAGCGCGGCGCCGCCGGCCGAACGCAGCATGTGTCGAGGCGAGGAATAGCCTTCGAGGCGGAAGCGGCCCGTTGCGAGTGCCGTGACTAGACTTCCGGCGAAGACGCCCGCAACCGTCGCGATGCTGAAGTTCAGCGTCAGGCCGGTCGAGAGCATGGCGTATTGCAGCGCATCCGCGATCGGCGCGATGAAGGTGAGCGAGGTCACCGGGACCGGGTTGAAATCATCGGCACCGAGGTGGCCGGTGACGAACCAGCCGCTCGCGACGAGCAGGCCGACGGTGATGCCGGCCGCGATCTGCCCCGGCGAGCGTCGGTATGCCGGATGGGCGAACGCAAACAGGACCAAGGCGACGACGATTGCGGCAGAAGCCAGCGCGCGTGATGCGGCTTCGCCAAAGCCAAGCATTGCCAGCAGCGAGGGCAACGAATTCGCGTTGATCGTGGTTTGCGACGCCTGAACCAGCGCGATGCGAGCTGGCGCAATCAGACCCTTGAGCGTCATCTGTGCGGCGATGGCGAGCACGATCACCACCACGAAGGAGCGGAGATTGCCGCGGCCGAGCAGAACCAGAGCGCGCGAGCCGCAACCGTTCGACAGCACCATCCCGTAGCCGAACAGCAGACCTCCGAGAAACAGCACCGGCGCCGAAAACGTCTGTTGCAGATAAATCGACTTGCCGAGGTCGACCGTGCCGCTGCCGGCGAGGAACTGACTCGCCGTGATCGCAACCGCCATCGCCAGCGCATAGGTCCGCACCAGCCGGGCGTCACCCTTGGCGAGAAAGCCTCGCATGCTGCTCGTCAAGCAGAAGCCGCTGAACAGGCCGACGACGCCGTAGACGAGACCGACGGCGAGGCCAGCAAGGATGACGAGTTGTGTGGATTCCATCGATTGTTCTCAGACGTCTCGCCATTCTCCGTCATTGCGAGCGCAGCGAAGCAATCCGATCTGTCTCCACGGATACATCTCTGGATTGCTTCGCTGCGCTCGCTTGACGAGTTTCACGGCTTTAGGATCACCCGATCGCGCGACGAGCCGGCGACCGCAACATAAGCCTCCCTGGCGCGCTCGAGCGGATAGACAGCATTCGCCTTGATCGGAAACGGTTTCAGGTGACCACTCGCAAAGCCGGGGCTGAGTTCGCGCAGCACCGCGCCCGTCGCCGTCGAGGACAGGCCGAGCGTGTCAATGCCGACATAGGTGTGCTGTCCCCGATAGAATTCGAGGATGTTGAACTGCACGATGCGGTCGATCGCGGCGATCAGGATCTGACGGCCGCGAAGTGCGAGGGATTTGTGCGCGGCCTGGAAATAGGGATCGCCCACCGTGTTGAAAACGATATCTGCGCCCTTGCCGCCGGTCGCTTCGCGCACGCGCGTTGCGACGTCCGTGGCGGACGCATCGATCACCTCGATCGGCGCGTTGGCGTGACCCTCATAGGCTTCCGCCTTGCGCACCACCCCGATGACCCGCGCGCCCTGCCAGGTCGCGATCTGCACCGCTGCCTGGCCGACCTTGCCGTTGACGCCCATCACCAGCACGGTCTCGCTTTGCTTGGGCAAGCCGGCGCGGCGAAAGCCTTCCATGGCGGTGACAAAGGGAACGCCGATACCGGCAGCCTCTTCCCAGGACACGTTCTTCGGCTTCTCCACCACTGCATCGGCTTCGACGACGAGATGCGTGGCATGAGTGCCGTCGCGGCGGATGCCGAGATCGCCGGAGGAGCCGAACACTTCGCGGCCGACCATGCCAGGCGGTCCGTCGATCACCACACCGGCGTAATCGCGGCCGGGCGTGCGCGGGAATACGGCATAGGGCATCAGCCCGGTCGCAGCCTTGACGTCGGACGGATTGACGGCCGCTGCCTTGAGCTCAATCAGGAGGTCGTTGGCACCGCGGGCGAGCGTGCGATGCTCGACGCGATGCGCGAGCGCCGCCGCGTTCTCGGCCTTGGCAAGAAGGCGCACGCAACGTGCTTCAACAGCTTTGGTATCGGTTCCTGACATCGAAAGACCCGCGACTTGTCGCGGGCCTTGTCGCCTTTGCGGGTGGTCGAGTCAATCCTTCGGGCGCTTGTCGTAGAGGCGCCTGGCCTTGCCGAGCGAACGCTCCAGCGTGGCCGGGGCGACAGCCTGCACCTTGGCGCTAATGCCGATGGTGTTCTTGATGTGGGTCGAGATCCGGTCGGCATGGTCGACCAGTCCACGGCCGTCCCAGCTTTCGGGCCGCGCCTCGGCAATGATCGTCAGCTCGTCCATGCGGCCCTCGCGGGTCAGTTCGAGGATGAAGTGGCCGCCGCACCAGTCGGTCGCGAGCAGAATTTCCTCGATCTGCGTCGGGAAAAGATTGACGCCGCGCAGGATGATCATGTCGTCGGAGCGGCCCGTCACCTTCTCCATCCGCCGCATCCCCGGTCGCGCCGTGCCCGGCAGCAGCCGCGTGAGGTCGCGGGTGCGATAGCGGATCACCGGGAAGGCTTCCTTGGTCAGCGAAGTGAAGACCAGTTCGCCCTTCTCGCCATCGGGCAGCACCGCCCCGGTCTCGGGATCGATCACCTCGGGATAGAAATGATCCTCCCAGATGTGCAGGCCGTCCTTGCTTTCAATGCACTCCTGCGCCACGCCGGGGCCGATCACTTCGGAGAGGCCATAGATGTCGGTCGCATCCATGTCGAACGCGTCCTCGATCTCGCCGCGCATGGCATTGGTCCAGGGCTCGGCGCCGAAGATGCCGACCTGCAGCGAACATTGGCGCGGATCGAGCTTCTGGCGCTTGAACTCGTCGAGGATCGCCAGCATGTAGCTCGGCGTCACCGTGATGATGTCGGGGCGGAAATCGTTGATGAGCTGCACCTGTCGCTCGGTCATGCCACCGGAGATCGGCACCACCGTACAGCCTAGCTTCTCGGCACCGTAGTGCACGCCGAGCCCACCGGTGAACAGGCCATAGCCATAGGCATTGTGGATGATCATGCCGGTGCGACCGCCGGCGGCGCGAATGGAGCGTGCCATCACCTCCGACCAGGTGTCGATGTCGGCTTGCGTGTAGCCGACCACGATCGGCTTGCCTGTCGTGCCTGAGGAGGCATGCACGCGCACCAGCTTTTCGCGGGGGACGGCGAACATATTGAAAGGATAGTTGTCGCGCAAATCAGTCTTCACCGTGAACGGGAATTTCGCGAGGTCGGACAGCTCGCGAAAGTTGGACGGGTGCACGCCCGCCTTGTCGAAGGCTTTGCGATAATGCGCGACGTTGTCGTAGGCGTGCTTTAGCGACCATGCCAGGCGCTGCGTTTGGAGCGCCACGACCTCGTCGCGCGACGCGCGCTCATGCGCGTCCATCTCGGCACGATAGGTATTGCCACCTTCCTTGAGCCTGATCAGAGCCATCCTCGTTTCCCCACGCCATTGGTTCGTTCTTGTTGGTCTTCTCAGTCTTGCGCCGGCAGCCACGTGCCGGGAATGACACGCGAATGCCCGCGAAATTCGGCGATGACAGCGTCGCCGGCGGCGACCTGCACGTCATAAATGCCAGAGCGACCACCGCGGATAATCTCCCGCGCCTTAGCAATGAGGCGATCGCCGAGCTTGCCCGGCTTGATGAAGGTGATCTGCCCTTGCGCCGCGACCACGCGCTCATTGTGCGAGTTGCAGGCAAAGGCGAAGGCGGAATCGGCGAGTGTGAAGATGAAGCCACCATGGGCGATGCGCTGGCCGTTGACCATATCCGGCCGTACATTCATTGCCAGCGTCGCAATGCCAGGACCGATCTCGACGATCTCCATGCCGAGGCCCTTTGAGGCGTCGTCCTCCGTCCACATCGCCTCGGCGCAGGCGCGGGCAATATCTTCAGGCGACAGACCGGCTTTGACGTTCACGCGCTCCTCCAGGCTGGATATTTTCCCATAATGTTCTGCCGGTTGCCGAGGGCTGTCAAACGTGATCGTAATCCACCACCACCCGCTCAGACGAAGGCTTGGCCTGGCAGGTGAGCACAAATCCGGCCTTCAGCTCCCAGGGCTCCAGCGAATAGTTGATATCCATCGGCGCCTCGCCCTCGACCAGCTTTGCGCGGCAGGTCGAGCACATGCCGCCCTTGCAGGCGAACGGCAGATCGATGCCGGCACGCAGTGCAGCGTCGAGGATGGCCTCGCCCTCGGCGACGGGAACCTCGCGGCGCTTGCCGTCGATGATGAGGGAGGCGATCGCCTTGGGAGGCGCATCGGGAGCAACGATCTTCTTCGGCCGCGGCTTGCCGCCGAATTCGGAGACGAACCGCTCGACATGGATGCGGTCA
Source organism: Bradyrhizobium sp. 142 (assembly GCF_023074015.1). Classification (NCBI taxonomy): domain Bacteria; kingdom Pseudomonadati; phylum Pseudomonadota; class Alphaproteobacteria; order Hyphomicrobiales; family Nitrobacteraceae; genus Bradyrhizobium; species Bradyrhizobium sp. 142. The sequence goes on along the minus strand of NZ_JADPKQ010000004.1, from coordinate 78,111 downwards.
CCGGCAATACCGAGTTCGCGGCAGGTTGCCTCGATCTCCTCGCTCATCCCTAGTGGACCGCAGACGAAGACATGATCGACGCTTTTCGCCGGCACCAGCGAGCGCAGCAGCACCCTCAGCTTTTCCCGGTCGAGCCGGCCATGGAGGATGGGGACGTCCTGTTCCTCGCCCGAGATGACATGGAAGATTGAGAGGCGATCGATGAAGCGATCCTTCAACTCCTCGAGCGCTTCGAGGAACATGATGTTGTCGGTCGTGCGATTGCCATAGAACAGGAAGAAGCGGCTGTCCGGCTCGCGCGCCAGCACACCCTTGACGATCGACAGGATCGGCGTGATGCCGGAGCCTGCGGCAAACCCGACGTGGATGCGCGCGGTATCGGCCGGTGGGATCGCACCGAAACGGCCGGTCGGCGTCATCACGTCGAGTACGTCGCCGCATTTCAACTCGTCGGCCGCCCAGGTCGAAAACGCACCGCCATCGACCTTCTTCACGGCGATACGGATTTCGCCGTCGTCGGGACCGGAGCAGATGGAATAGGAGCGTCGCACCTCCTCGCCGTCGAAGGTGGTGCGGAGCGTGAGGTATTGGCCGGGCTTGAAGGCGTAGTCGCTCTTCAGCTCAGATGGAATGGCGAAGGTCATCGACACGGCGTCCGCCGCCTCGCGGCGGAGATCGTTGACGGCCAGACGATGAAAGCGCGGTGCGGTTGCTGACATCACGGGCATTCTAAATTCAAGCCACAACCGTCATTGCGAGGAGCCCTTGCGACGAAGCAATCCAGTCTGTCTCCGCGGATGTATTTCTGGATTGCTTCGCTTCGCTCGCAATGACGATTGGGGTTGGCATCGTGCGTCTCTCAATGACACTTGAAATAGTCGAAGGGCTCGCGGCAGGCCTTGCAGCGCCAGAGCGCCTTGCAGGAGGTCGAGCCGAATTCGGACAGCAGCTCGGTGTTGCCGGAGCCGCATTGCGGGCATGCGACTGTCTGCTCACCGAACAGCGCGCGGCGTGAGTTCGAGGCTTGGGGCGGCGCAATGCCGTACGCGCGCAGCTTCCGGCGTCCCTCCTCGCTCATCCAGTCAGTGGTCCAGGCCGGCGACAGTACGGTGCGCACGCTTGGGCGACCGAAGCCGGCGCGCTCCAGCGCGAGCTCGATTTCGAGCGCGATCATGTTCATAGCCGGGCAACCCGAGTAGGTCGGAGTGATCGCGACCTCGACATGATCTTCGTCGATAACGACGTCGCGCAGCACGCCGAGATCGGCAATGGTCAGCACCGGAATTTCGGGATCGACGACGCTTGCAGCGGCGTCCCAGGCGCGCCGGCGCAGCTCGGCATTCCTGTCCGACACGGTCACCATGTCAGCCCCGGGAAAGTGCGCTGCATCGATTGCAACTCGCTGAGGAGATGGCCGAGATGCTCGCTGTGCCGGCCGACACGGCCGCCCTGCTGCATCCAATCGTTTTGCGGCAGCATGAACGTGGCTTCACCAATGACCCCCGACACGGTGTTCAGCCAGCGGCCGCGCAGGCTCTCGGGGTCGATTGCGATACCGGCATGGATCAGGCCGCGCTCGCCGGCATCGACCGCGAACATCTCGCCGGTGAAGGCCCAGAGATGATCGATCGCGGCTTGCGCGCGGGCGTGGCTTTCTTCCGTGCCGTCGCCGAGCCGGATGATCCATTCCGAGGCATGGCGAAGGTGATAGGCGCTCTCCTTCTCGGATTTCGCGGCAATGGCAGCAAGCGTCGCATCGCGCGAAGCTATCATCGCGCGCCAGTAAAGGTCGGCGAAGGCGGAATAGAAGAACTGCCGCACCAGCGTCTGGGCGAAATCGCCGTTCGGCTGCTCGACCAGCAGCAGGTTGCGATACTGGCGCACGTCGCGCAAATAAGCGAGCTTGTCTTCGTCGTTGTCCTTGCCTTCGATCTTGGCTGCGTAAGTATAGAGCTCGCGCGCCTGGCCGATGAGGTCGAGCGCGATATTGGAAAGCGCCATGTCCTCTTCCAACATCGGCGCATATCCGCACCATTCCGACAGCCGATGACCGAGGATGAGCGCGTCGTCGGCGCGGCGCAGCGCATAGAGCACCTGCGGGGTTTCGGAGACTTGGATGTTGGCGACGGGCATCACATGTGCCCCACTTCGTCCGGCACCTCGTAGAACGTCGGGTGCCGGTAGATCTTCGACTCCGCCGGCTCGAACATCATGCCCTTCTCGGCGGGATCGCTCGCGGTGATCGCGGTGGACGGCACCACCCAGATCGAGAGGCCCTCGCCGCGGCGGGTGTAGATGTCGCGGGCCGCCTGCAGCGCCATCGTGGCGTCGCTCGCATGCAGCGAGCCGACATGCTTGTGTGCGAGCCCGTTGCGGCTGCGAATGAAGACTTCCCACAGCGGTGTGTTCGGCGTGGCCATCGCGATCTCCCTACTCGGCCGCTTGCGCGGTCTGACGATGCGCACGCTTCGCGGCATACGCAGCAGCAGCCTCGCGCACCCAGGCGCCGTCCTCATGGGCCTTGCGGCGTGCGGCCATGCGGTCACGGTTGCAGGGGCCATTGCCGGCAAGCACCTGCTTGAACTCGGTCCAGTCGATCTCGCTGTAGCGCCAATGCCCGTCGGCATCCTGCGTCATGCCGGCGTCGGGAATGGTCAGCCCGAGATATTGGGCCTGCGGCACGGTGGCATCGACGAATTTCTGGCGCAGCTCGTCGTTGGAGAAGCGCTTGATCTTCCACTTCGTCGAGGTATCGCTATGCTGGCTGGTGGCATCGGGCGGACCGAACATCATCAGCACCGGCCACCACCACCGATTCAGTGCATCCTGCGCCATAGCCTTCTGCTCGTCGGAGCCGCGGCACAGCGTCAGCATGATCTCGTAGCCCTGGCGCTGATGAAAGGACTCTTCCTTGCACACGCGGATCATCGCGCGTGCGTAGGGTCCGTACGAGCAGCGGCACAGCGGGATCTGGTTCATGATCGCGGCGCCGTCGACCAGCCAGCCGATAGTGCCGATGTCGGCCCAGGTCAGCGTCGGATAATTGAAGATTGAGGAGTATTTCGCCTTGCCGGCGAGCATCGCATCGACCAGCTCCTCGCGCGAGATACCGAGCGTCTCGGCAGCGGCATAGAGATAGAGCCCGTGGCCGCACTCATCCTGCACTTTGGCCAGCAGCGCGGCCTTGCGGCGCAAGCTCGGCGCGCGCGTGATCCAGTTGCCCTCGGGCAGCATGCCGACGATTTCGGAATGGGCGTGCTGGGAGATCTGGCGCGTCAGCGTCTTGCGATAGGCCGCCGGCATCCAGTCATTCGGCTCGATGCGTTCCTCGGCATCGATGCGGGCCTGGAACTGCGCAGCACGCGCCACATCCTCGACATGGCGGTCGTCGGCCTCGGCCGTATTCAGCGCCTGGGTATACACGCGCATCCTCCCGAATTATTGGGAGATAATATATAACAGAAATTTCGTCATGCAAGATATTTCTGTAATATAAAGATTAAGCACCAAACCTCCGTTCCAGGAGCTTTCGTGCCGGCGGCAATGGCCCTTTCTCGTTGGTTCCATAGCCGTCAAGCCATTGCTCCGATGGGGCAAGCAGCGCGCGATAGATCTCGCCGCAGAGCTCGCGAGCGGCCCTGCCCGGCCAGTCCGCCGGCAGCAGGCTATCCGGCAAAAGTGGATCGCGCAGCACGACACGGCGGTAGTAGTGGATCAACAGGATACGCGCGGTGAAGGCGTCGATATCGGACAACTCCGTGCCGCGCCCGATTGCGGCACGCAGCGGCTCGAACATTTTCAGGAACTTCAGATACGCGTCCGCAGTGCGGTCCAGCGGCCAGCTCGCCCTGAGCAGCCGGCGCCCGCTGTCGTCCTCGGCCGAGACCTCAAGACGGATGGCGCCAGCAGCCTCTTCCGGCACAGGGACGCCTGACGGCGCGACCCATACGCCCGGCAACGGACTGCCGAAGCCGGCATTGCGCAGCGCTTCGCGCGAGGCATCGCGGTCTTCGCCGTTGCCGATCAGCAAGAGCTCGAATCGGCCGGTCCAGTCCGACGGCGGCGGGTCGTAGATGTGACGCGTGGCAGCTTCAAACGTCTGGCGGCCTTTTTCGGCGAGACGATAAAAACTGTTGCGGCCGACCTTTTCGCGCGTCAGCCAGCCGTCGGCCGCAAGGCGCGACATCGCGGTGCGCACCACGCCGCCGTCGATCGCGAGGCCTTCGAAGAATTCAAGCAGCGTGCCGAGCCACACCGAGCCGCCACGCGGCACGATGGCATCGCCGAACATGGTGATGACGATGGAGCCGGTGCGAGACGGCTCGCGCTTGAGCTGATCGACGATGCGGGAGAGCGGATGCGCCATACGCGAGCCATAGCGCGTTTAGTGCAGGCGCGACAATGGATGGGTGCGACGCTGTTGTCTCCCTCTCCCCGTTCTTACGTCGTTCTTACGGGGAGAGGCGAAGAAGAAGAAAGTGCATCACCTGTTCGGATCCGGATAAACCAGGCTGCGCCAGCCGGTACGGTCAAACGGCCGCCACGCGCCTTCCCGCTGCGCGAGGCGGTCGGCGACCGCATAAACCGCGGCCGGATGGTGGCCCATGCCGCAATGGCTGCTCTCGACCTCGATGCTCTCGGTTTTGGCGCCCGTCTTCTCCATGCAGCCCTGCCAGGCGCAGACGCCGTCGGTGCGGCTGAAGATCGCCGTGGTCGGCACTGGCGGCGGAACAGCAAGTTCGCCGCCAAAGCGCGGATCGACCTGATCGGCGCGTTGTCCGCTGGCCCATTCGTAGACGCGCCAGGCATTGGTCGATTTGGGATCGCCCGCAAAGGGGCTGCCGAGCGTGATCACCTGGCGCACGCGCTCCGGCATCATCTTGGCGAGTTGGCGCGCATAGAGGCCGCCGAGGCTCCAGCCGACCAGGCTGATCTTGCGGCCATGGGTGTCGCTCAGTTCCTGAACCAGATCGACCATCGCATTTAGCACGCCAGGGCGCAGGCCATAGTTGCGGCCCTGACGCCACCCGGCCACCGCATAGCCCTTGCTCGTCAGGAACGATCGCAGCGGGCGCGTAGACGTGTCGGAGGCCACGAGACCGGGCAGCACCAGAACCGGGTGCCCGTCGCCGTGTGGGGCGAGGCTGAGCAGCGGCAACGCGCCGAGGAATGCGCCGAGTTCGTGGATCGCGCGCCCCTCCAGAAACATCAGGGTGCGGGACGGCGGACGCAGCGTCTGGGCAGCAGCGGTCATCAATTTTCCTCTGAAAAGGCTCCGGCAGCGTGCCGGCAAATGGAGATGAATTCCAATACGCCGGCGTCTCGAACGTTCCGCAACGCAACATGAATCAGCTAAGCGGCCGGGTTCCCACATTCAAGCCGGTGGAGCTTGGGGCGACAATAGGGCCGCGCGCTAATGCTGGCGGCCGTGATGCAAAAGTCACAGCAATCGAAGCAGGAATTCTACGGAGTAGAGGGCAAGGCCAGCGAGTCCACCGATCAGCGAGCCATTGAATCGGATGTATTGCAGGTCGCGCCCTATGTTGATTTCGATCAGCGAAATCAGCTGCGTCATATTCCACGACTTGACCTGGTCGGAGATGAAGGTCGAGACGCCGCTCTTCTGGTCGGCGACGACGCTGCGCAGCACCGTCACCAGTCCCTTGTTGATCTCGCCACGCAGCTCGGCATCGCCGGCCAGGGCTTCACCGGCGGAGACGAACACGCCGGCGAGATGATGCTGCAACACCTGCGTCTCGCCCGATGCGCTGCGCTCGATGAAGGAACGAGTGTTGGCCCAGACGGTGCGGGCGAGATCGGCAAGCTCGGGGCGCGCCAGCAGATCGCGCTTCAGGCCGTCGATGCGATCGACATAGGTCCGATCGGTGCCGAGCCGGTCGACGAAGGTCAGCACCATGCGGTCGAACTCGCCGCGGAATGGGTGCTTCGGGTCGGCCCGCACTTCATCGAAGAAGGCCGTCGCCGACGCCACGATCTTGTTCACCAGAAACTTGTCCGCGCGGTAGAGCCTGAGCAAGGTCGGCAATTCCGCGCGTACCTTCTCGCGGATCATCGCCATCGTCTCCTTCTGATTCAGCGTGTCGTGCATCACGCGCAGGAGATCGTCGAACAGGATCTGGTGCCGTCCCTCCGCGACGAAGCCGTGCAGCGTGCCGGCGGCGAGCGGCGCGAGGTCGATCGCCTGGAGCTGCGAGGACATGCGGCGGACGATGAAGGTCATCAGGCCGGAGCTTTCCGTCGCCGAGAACGCTTCAGGCAGCAGGCGGAGCGCGAAGCGCGCGAGATCGTCGCTGCGCTTGCGGTCGCGGAGCCAATCGGCAACGAAGGAGCCAAAGTCGATCTCCTTCAGCTTGGCCTCGACCGGACCGGCCTCGAGAAAATGCACCTGGATGAATTCGCCCAGCTTGTCGGCGATGCGGGCCTGGTTGCTCTGGATGATCGCGGTGTGCGGGATCGGCAGGCCGAGGGGCCGCTTGAACAGCGCGACCACCGCATACCAGTCCGCAATACCTCCGATGGTCGCCGCCTCCGCGAAGGCGGCGATGAAGCCGAATACGGGATGCACGGGCAACAACCATTTCGCGACAACGAACAGCCCGAGCGTCGAGGCCAGCACCAACGTGGCCAACGCCTTGACGCGCCGCAGTTCAGCTGCGCGCTCGGTGTCGCCGGGAGTATCGAAAGAGAAGGTGGCGGGTGGAGTCATCACTGCATCACACTACTCCGTCATTGCGAGCGAAGCGAAGCAATCCAGACCGTCTCCGTGGAAAGACTCTGGATTGCTTCGCTTCGCTCGCAATGACGGCGGCGATCGGGATAGGGGGAGTCTCGCGACTCTCCCCTCCCACACCACCGTACATACGGGTCCGTATACGGCGGTTCACCGGATTGAGCGCGAACGGCTTGTTTTGCGACCTGGATTTCCGCCGCATGGCCGGCTCGAGGTTTCCACATCCAAAACGTCTTTCCAGCGTTCGGGCCTTCAGCGAAACTCGTTCCGCCTACTATGCCGTCTGCTGACTTCTCCGTCGCGATCACGAACCTTGCGGCCCGCTCAGTCCGGTCTCCCGGACACGCCGGAGATCTCCCGAGGTAAGTTCGACCGCCTTCCCTGCACGCCCGCCGGATTTACCACCCCAGTCCTTGATGACTGTGGACTTTGCGATCATTGGCTCGCTCGTCCGGCTGGGTAGGCCTCGTTATCCGGTTCTTGTCCATCGGGCCGCAGGTTTGCTCCACGCTTCCTTCAAACCCCATCTCGCGATGACGCCCTTGCGCTTCGCTAACCCTTCGCCGCCATCAGGCTGGGTAAAGGACTTCCACCTCCAAGCTGTCGAACATGCTCGGCACACCAAAAACAAGGCCCGCCGAAGCGGGCCTTAAAATTCAGTTCTCACCTCAGACGCGCAATCAGGCCGTCTTGGTGTAGGCCTTGGCGAAATTGTCCTGAGCGGACTTCGCACCGTTGGCGGCGAGCTTGCCGAGATAGTCAGTGGTCGCCTTGGCGCGCGAGACGAACGCTTCGCCACGTGCACGGAGCATGTCCGACTGGATCTGGACGGCTTCGTTGATCGACTTGGCCGACGCGAGCTTGTCGATGCCTGCGAAGAACGCCTCGGCGTCCTCATAGATCGCCTGCTGGATGTTGCGGCTGATCTTGCCGGCCTCGGTGACGGATTCGGTCACGGCATTCTCGATGACCGCGGTCACGCGCTCGGAGCCGGCGAAAACCTCGGCAGCACGATCCTTGGCGGTGTTGGCCGACTTCTTGACGAACTCGCGGGCAGCCTCAGGAACGTCCAGGTTCTGGATGTTCTTGAACGCGTCCTTGAAGCCCTCGAAAGCGGTGTTGGTTTCGGTGGTCATTGGGTCTCTCCATCCTCATTGATTTGAGCTATGGGCTCACCCCGTCCGATTTGGCCCGGGGCACGGCTTATATGGCATAGTTAATTGTGCAGTGCAATATCAGTATTGCGGTGCGATATCACGAAAACGTGATCAGCCTTAGAAACTGGCACTGTGCTGCCTTCCTGGTCGCTCGGTTCCAATTGAAGGCGATGGGCTCAGTGTTGGACGGCGCCTGGCAGCCCGTAGGCCTCCATCTGGGCCTGGACCTGCGCGATGTTGTGACCGAGAACGACGATGTCGTGAGTCTTGCCGTCGACGTCCCGGACATGGTCCCGCAGCAGCGCCTCGGCCTTGAAGCCGAGGCTTTCGAACAGGGTGATCGCCGCCTGCTGATCCACCGTCATCTGGACCGAGAGCTTCTCGAGACCGGCGCCGAGCGCGAGCGCAAAGGTCTCCTGCGACAGCGCCTTCCCGACCCCCTTCCCGCGGACGTCGGGCGAAACCAACATGCGGATCTCGCCGACATGAGGCGACCAGGAGTGGGGATCGCGCACCAGCGTGCCGCAGCCGACGACCTTGCCGTCCGTTAGCGCGAGCAGGCTCGTGATAGCGCCGCGCTCGATCTCCTTGACCCAGGCCGAGAGCACTTTCGGCTCGCTGATATTGCGCGGCAGGAACAGCAGGTCGTGGGTCGGCAGGCCCTTGCCGAAGGTGAGCACCGCGGCCTCGTCCGCCGGCGACATCAGGCGAATCTCGATATCGCCCGCCTCGGTCTTGATGCGACGCGGATAGGAACGCTGCTCGTTCATGTCGATCTCTTTCCCAACCACGAGTCCAGTTTCGGCCACAGTCGCTTGACCGCGTTGGCGCCTGCCACGAGGGAGACGTGACCGCCTTTCAGCATCACCTCTTCCTTGTCCTCGGATCCGATCTTGGCGATCAGATGCTTTGCGGAGTCATAGGGCACGATGTGATCGTGCTCGGCGACCGCGTGCAGGAACGGCACCTTGATGTTCTCAAGTTTCGCCGCACGGCCGCCGACCGACATGGTGTCGTTGAACAGCTTGTTGTCCCACATCAGATCCTTGGTGATGGTGCGGAAGTACTCGCCGGCCAACGGCAGCGTGTCGGTCGCCCAGCGATCGAACATGCGGTAGGATTTGACGAACTCGTCGTTCCAGATGTTTTCCCAGAGCTGAATCTGGCTCACCGTGCGCGATGCCGGCCGCAGCATCTCGAACGACGACAGGATCATCTCCGGCGGCACGTTGCCGACGCTGTCGACGAGACGGTCGACGTCGAAATAGCGGCGGTCGGAAAAGTTCGAAAACAGCTTCATCTCGCGAAAATCGATCGGCGTAGTAAAGCAGATCAAATTCTTCATCGGCCCATCCGGAAAGATCGAGCCGTAGAGCAGCGATAGCACGCCGCCGAAGCAATAGCCGATGACCGAAACGTCCTGCTCGCCGGAATCCTGCTGCACACGGCGTACGCAATCCGGGATGAAGTCGAGGACATAGTCCTCCATCCGCAGACTCTTCTCCTCCGGACGCGGCGCGTTCCAGTCGAGCATGTAGACATCGTAGCCGCGATTGAGCAGGAACTCGATGAAGCTCTGGCCAGGCACGAGATCGAGGATGTAGCCGCGGTTTGTCGTCGCCATCACGATCAGCACCGGCACGCGGTAGATCTCGTCGGACATCGGCCGGTAGTGATAGAGGCTCATCGTACCGCGCGAGTGCAGCACGTCTTTCGGCGTCGACCCGAGCGTCGGGCCCGAGGTCGAGAAATATTCGACACCCTTGATGCTGCGCTGGATTGCGCGCTGCACCTCTGACTGGATGCGTTCCGGAACAGATGCGAAATCAAGTCCCGTCGGCGCGTTCATTTTTGCTCTCCGCCTTCGGACGGCGGACGTCTTGTGCGCGGCGGCCGCGGCGCGGCTCCAATCTGCTTTTCGCCCGGAGTGGCCGATATCTGGCGCAGCATAGACTTGATCTCGCCAATCTGGCCTTCTATGGCTTGCAACCGTTCAGCGATGCCGGTCATCTGCTCTCGGCTGGGCAGGTTCAGCGAGAGCAGATACTTCTCCATGATGTCGCTGAACTGTTTCTGAGCGCCCGCAGCAACGCCGCCGGCACGGTTCACGGCCTGGGAGAATTCGGGTGTCTCCATCGCCTTGGTGGCAAACGAGTTGAAGCCTTTCTCCATCTCGCCAATCATCTTCTGCCACAAGGCAACCGGATCGGTGATCTTGTCGGTCATCGGCGTCCTCCGGATGTCGAGGGTCTTTTGCCCTTCTTTTGCTGCCATACCACACGGTTGTGACGGGCCGGTCAACGGGTAAGCGACGGCCTCGTCGCCCGGCTTCTTTGCCGCGGCAAACCGTGCGATACAGCACTCTTCTCGTTGCAAGAGGAACGCCCGTGAACGCCTCCGCCCATCAGCCGCCCCAGATCGTTCGCGCCAACGGCATCGACATCTGTTATGAGATTTTCGGCAACGACAATGCCGAGCCGCTGCTGCTGATCATGGGGTTAGGCGCCCAGATGATCCACTGGGACGACCCCTTCTGCGAACAGCTCGCCGCACGCGGCTTTCGCGTGATCCGTTTCGACAATCGCGACATCGGCAAATCGAGCCATCTGGCCGGCGGCAAGCGCCTCACGCCGCTCGAACTCCTGAAATTGCGCTTTCTCAGGATACCGGTTGCCGCAACCTACAAGCTGATCGACATGGCCAAGGATACGGTCGGCCTGATGGACGCGCTCGGCATCAAGTCCGCGCATCTGGTCGGCGCCTCCATGGGCGGCATGATCGCGCAGGAGGTGACGTTGTCGCTTCCAGCGCGCGTGCGCTCCCTGACCTCGATCATGTCGACCACCGGCAATCCACGCGTGCCGCCGCCAACGCGCGAGGCCGCCGCAATGCTGATGGCGCCGCCGCCGCGCAGCAAAGAGGAATTCATCGTCCGCTACGGCCAGACCTGGAAGATCTTGCGGGCCGGCTTCTTTCCCGAGGAAGAGGCGCTCGATCCCGGCCGCGCCGAGCGCGTGTTCGCGCGCGGGCTCAATCCGGCCGGCGTCGGCCGGCAGCTCCGCGCCGTGCTTGCCTCCGGCAGCCGCAAGGAACGCCTGCACGACGTCAGGGCACCGACGCTGGTTATACACGGCACCGTCGATCCCCTGGTGCGGCCCGAGGGCGGCAAGGACACGGCGGCATCGATCCCCGGCGCAAAACTGTTGATGATCGAGGGCATGGGCCACGCGTTGCCGATGCGATTCTGGCCACAAATCATCGATGCCATCGACAGCCACGCGCATGGCGCGGCGGCGAAGGCGGAGTAGCGCGACAACCGGTCTCCTCGCGGTGACCATGTGAGCTCCCGGATACCATCTTACGGCCAGCCTGCGCCAACGTTATACCAGCGCTCTGCATAACAGGAGAAGGGGCTACCGCCTCTCGGAGTCATCATGAATCTCGTCTTCCGATCAGCCGCAATGATCGCCGCTTCGGTTCTTTTTGCGCTCTCCGCTCACGTCAGCGCAAGTGCCGGCGACGCGCAGGAGGAGGCCAATCGCAAGGCCGTGCTTGCATTCTACGAGAAGGGCCTCAATCAGAAGGATGCTGACTCCGCGCTCGCCTATGTCGGTGACCGCTATGTCCAGCACAATCCAAATGCCGCCGACGGTCCCGAGGGATTTCGCAAATTCATCGGCTTCCTGCGTGAAAAGTTTCCGAACTCGCACAGCGAGATCAAGCGATCCTTCGTCGACGGTGACTACGTCATTCTCCACGTTCACGCGGTTCGCGAACCCGGCACAAGGGGCAACGCCATCGTCGACATCTTCAAGCTGGAGAACGGCAAGATCGTCGAGCACTGGGACGTCGTCCAGCCCATTCCCGAAACTCCCGCGAATAACAATACGATGTTCTGACGGATAGAACGTGAGGCTCGAAAAACGGGCTAATTCTTCGTCGCGATCCAGATCACATGGCGCGATCCACCGCCTCTGCCGGTTGCGCGGATATTGACTTCGTTGACGTCGAACCCTGCGCCGCCGAGGCGCTTGGCGAATGCCGGGTTGGGCCCCGATGACCAGACCGCCAGCACGCCCCCCGGCCGCAGCGCCGTCCTCGCCGCTTTCAACCCGGTGGAACTATAGAGTGCATCATTGCCCTTCCGGGTCAGCCCCTCCGGTCCGTTGTCGACATCAAGGAGAATGGCGTCGAACGCCGACCGATGCTCCCGGATGATTTTGGCGACATCGGTTTCACGGATGATTGCTCGCGGGTCCTCGAGGCTATCGCCGAAGACTTGTTCCATTGGACCTCGCGCCCACGCGACCACCGCCGGAACGAGCTCGGACACCACGATCCTCGCCTGGCTCCCGAGCACGGCAAGTGCCGCACGCAAGGTAAAGCCCATGCCGAGACCGCCGATGAGCACATGTGGCTTTGCGACCGTCTCGATCTTCTTCGCCGCGAGCGTCGCGAGGGCGGCCTCCGAGCCTGACAGACGGCTGTTCATCAGTTCGTTGGTGCCGAGCATGATGGAAAACTCCTTTCCACGACGCATCAGGCGCAGCTCGCCGTCCGAACCGGGAATCCGGGCGGTATCGATTTTTTCCCAGGGAATCATGCGCGATGTTTAGCACGATCGGGCCGGCGGTCACCCTCCTGCCCAGACATCCAGCACATACCGGTTCTTCGCACCCAGCTTCTCGATCCAGCGCGCGGCTGCTGCCGCATCCCCGCCGCTCTTCTCGCGGTAGATCGCAGCCAGCGCCGCCTTGACGTCGGGCTCCATCTTGCCGCCATCGCCGCAGACATAGATGATGGCGCCCTGCTCGATCAGGAGCCAGACCTTGTCCTTCTGCGCGGCAAGCAAGTGCTGCACGTAGGTCTTCGGCCCACCCGCGCGCGAGAACGCCGTGAAGAGTTCGGTGATGCCGCTGGCCGCCAGCCCCTTCAGTTCATCCGCATAGAGATAGTCCTGGTCAGGATGACGGCAGCCGAAGAACAGCATCGCCTGGCCGAGGGTGGCGCCCTTCGCCTTGCGCGCGGCGCGGTCCTGAAGGAACCCGCGGAACGGCGCCAATCCCGTCCCCGGACCGATCATGATGATCGGCACCGATGAATCGTCCGGCAGGCGGAAGCCGGCCTTGGTTTCCCGCACCGCCGCGTAGACCGTGTCGCCCGCGCGGCGCTCGCTCAGATAGTTCGAACAGATGCCCTTGTAGAGGCCGCGCCCGGACGTCGCCGGGCCGCCGACCACGCCAACAGTGATGCTGCAACGGGCAGGATCGACCGATGGCGAGGACGAGATCGAATAATAGCGCGGCGCAAGCAGCGAGAGCATTTCGAGATAGGCGTGGAACGGCAGCTCGCAGGCCGGATATTCAGTGAGAAGATCGAACACCGATTTGCGCTTGGCCAGGATCTCGGCGCGATAGCGCTCGCTAGCCTCGGCCTCGTCGCCGACGACGCCGAGCAGCTTCGGCCTGGTTACCGGGCAGCGCGTATGCTCCGCCATGATCTGGATCTGCTTTCGCGTCGCGACCTGCTGAAGCTCGACGAAATCGGTCAGCAGCTGGCCGACCGAGACGCTGTCCCCGACCGGCAGCTGCGCGCGGCGTCCCTGGGCGACCCGCAGCCTGATCTGGTCTGCCGGGAGGAAGCCGAAGCGACGCGCAACGACGTCGACCAGTGCCGGATCGTTGCGCGGCACCACGCTGAGATGGTCGCCGACGCGGTAGCTCACGCCCGGCGGCAACTGCACCTCGATGTGCCGCGTCGAGCGCTCGGACGGATTGGGGCCGCTCTTGTTCTGGAGCTCGTCGTTGACGAGCGCCTTCATCGCGACGGCGCCGCCAAGGGCCGCAATCGCGTTGACCGCGCCTGGCGCGACCGGCTCGATCCTGTAGAGCGGTTCGTCGTCGGCGCTCCGGCTGAAGTCCGCGGTGAGACCCCATTCTTTCATGGCCGCAGGCGCGGCGGCGGCGAACCATTTTTCGAACTGGCCGTCGAGATCGCTCCTGGTATCGCCCTCGCCGCGCGCATAGAGACTGCGCGCGCCTCGAGCTGCAAGCTGCTCGTCGATAAACCGAGGCACCGACTGATAGGTCGCGGCCCAATCGCTGTTACCGCAGCCGAACACGGCGTAACGCGCCTTCGATAGTGCATCCTTCGATGCATCGCCGTGCAGCCATTTCACGAATTGCGAGGCGTTGTCCGGCGGCGCGCCGTTATATGAGGCGCAGAAGATCAGCACGCCGCCCTCCTCCGGCAGCTTGCCGGCATAGTCGTCGAGCGGAGCAAGCTTGCTGGCAAAGCCGTTGACCTCAGCGAGATCGGCGACGCGGGTTGCCAGCTCTTCCGCCGTGCCGAGATTGGAACCGTACAGCACCAGCAGCGGCGTATTGTGCCCGGGCCGCGCCGTCGCGCGGGGCGCGCTTGTGCCCGCACTCGTCGCCGGCACCGCGGGCCCGCCATAGGCGCCGCGCTCGCGATCGGTGCGCGGACGAACCTTGATCTTGAAGCCTTCCGGCTTCATCGTCAGCGTCTCCTTTAGATGCATCTGATAGCGCTGATGGTCGACCACCCTGAAGCGCTGAAGGATCATGCCAAGCGCGAGCGCGGCCTCGTGCATGGCAAAGCCACGGCCGATGCAGGCACGCTGGCCGTTGCCGAACGGCTTCCACGCGTTGACCGGACGCTTGGCCTCCGCCTCGCGGCTGAAATTCTCGGGGTCGAAGGCATCCGGGTTCGGGCCCCAGACGCTGGGGTCGCGATGCAGTGCCGTCACCAGGATCGTCGTGAAGGTGCCCTTCCTGAGCTTGTACTTGCCGCCGCCGATGGTCTCATCCTTGAGCGGCGAGACGCCATAGGCAGGCGCTGGCGGCCACAGCCGCAGCGCTTCTTTGAGAATCTGCGTGATGTAGGTGAGCTGCGTCACCTGCTGATAGGTCGGCCTGGCGTCGACGTCGGGGCCGAAGACGCGGTCAACCTCGTCATAGGCCTTCTTCAGAATCTCCGGATGCTTCAACAGCGCATAGAGCGTGCAGGACAACAGGCCGCTGGTGGTCTCATGGCCCGCGATCAGGAATGTGTTGATCTGGTAGCGGATGTTGACGTCGTCGAGCTGCTCGCCGGTGGCGCGGTCGACGCCGGTCATCATTGCCGCGAGCATGTCCTTCTTGTCGTCGATCGCCTCTGCGCCCTTGCGCCGTTCGGCAATGATATCGTCGACCATTGCGTTCATGAAGGCGACGTCTTCGGCCATGGTCTTGCGGCGCTTCTGCATCCAGATCTGTTCGAACGGCAAACCGCGGGTCATCATGATAGTTTCGAGCGAGCGCACCAGCGACTCGACAAAGGGATGGTAGTCGCGCCGGTAGAATGAGTTGAAACGGTAGTCGAAGCCGCACAGGCCGATCGTGTCCAGCGTCAGCGCGGTCATGTCGTGGACGACGTCGATCTCGTCGTCGGCATTGAGCCGTTCCCATTTCTTGACGAGCTGCTCGGCGATATCGACCATGCTCGGGTGATAGGACTGCATGGCGCGGTTGCCGAACGGTTGGAGCAGGATGTTGTGCGCCTTGGTCCAGTTCGGCTCGTTGGTATCGGCAGTGAACAGGCCGTCGCCGCCGACCGCGCGTACGCGCCGCAGCGCGCCGCGCACCGCCTTGTCGAAACGCTTCTCGTCGGAGAGTTCGTCGACGAGATCGTGACCGGAGACGACGACGATCGGCGAGCCCATCATGTCGAGCCAGAAGATCGGGCCCAGCTCCTTGGCAAGCCGGGTCAGATGCTGCACCGGCGCGGCCGAATCCAGCGACAGCATGTTGCCGACCACCGGCTTGGTCGGCGGCTGCGGAATCGGGTCCAGTCGGTTCTTGGCTGACATTGAAATGTAGTCCCCCTGCACCAATGTCGTGATTGCGAGCGAAGTGAAGCAATCCAGAAATATTCCGCGGAGGCAGTCTGGATTGCTTCGTCGCTTCGCTCCTCGCAATAACGAGTTCGCAATGACGAGCTAACCGAACCGCCTTCTACGCCATTCGATCAGCTTGGCGCTGACCTCTTCCGGCTTCTCCTGCTGCGTCCAATGACCGCTGTCACGGACCAGGTACTTTTCGAGATCGGGTATCAGCTTGTCCATGCCGTCGGCGGAAGACGGCGGCAGCACCGCGTCGTTCTCGGCCATGATCATCAGCGACGGCACGCGCACCGTGTGATCGAGCCCTTCGGAGCGCATCCAGTTGCGCGACATGTTGCGGTACCAGTTGATGCCACCGGTAAAGCCGGTCCTGGTAAAGTTGTCGACAAACACCTGCTTCTCTTCCGGCGACAGGATCGGTGTACGCGGATCATGCTTGGCATCATACCCGGCAATCATCTGCGGAAACGCCAGATTGACCCGCGGCGAAGCGCCGACGCCGGCAACCACCTCCTCGGCCGGTGCGTCGGGCGGACGCGGCGCCGGCTTGCGCATGAACGCATCGAATGTCTGCTCGACGCGGCTGCCAAAGATCCTGTCGGGTTCGCGCGCCGGATCCTGGAACTGCACGATGTACATCTTGTCGCCGAAGCGGGCGCGCAGCAGCTCGATCGGATCGGCCCAGGCACGGTTGGTATGAGGCGTGTTGATGCCGACAACCCCGGCAACCCGTTCGATGTGCCGCAGCGGCATCTGCCAGACGACGAAGCCGCCCCAGTCGTGACCGACGAAGACCGCCTTGTCGATCTGGAGATGATCGAGCAGCCCGACGAGGTCTCCGGTCAGATGTTCGATGTCGTAGTCGTCGACCGGCTCGGGCCGGTCGGTCGCCCCGTAGCCGCGCTGGTCCGGCGCGATCACCCGGATCCCGGCCTCGCTCAGCGCCTTGATCTGGTAACGCCAGGAGAAGGCGAGCTCCGGCCAGCCGTGGCACAGGATCATTGGCGGCTTGTCGGTGATCGGGCCTGTCTCGTAATAGCCCATGCGGATTCCGTTCGTCGGTACGAACTTGAGCGGTGGCATTTCAATCATCACAACATCCCTACTCCGCAGCACTCTTGATGTCGGCCGCGGGGGGCGCATAGGCCGCCTCCAGCGCGGCAAACTCGTCCGGCAACATGTCGCACATCACCTGCACGTGCGGAATGATGTTGGCGCCGACGATAAAGCCGAAATCGAGCTGGTCGCGATAGCTCTGCACGGTGATGTTGAGCGCCTGCCCGTGCGTCGAGATCGACACCGGGAAGATGTGCAGCAGCTCGGCGCCGGCGGCGTAGAGCGTCTGCCGCGGCCCCGGCACGTTGGAGACGGTGATGTTGGCGGCCGGCGGCAACACGTCTGACAAGTTCGACCGGCTGTAGAGCAAGGCCAGGATCTGCACCATCATCGGCGCGCCCAGCATCGAGATGTTGGAGACCTGCGGCATCAGCGCGCGTAGCGGATGCGACATCTCCTTGGACTTGGTCGACTGCGCGATGATCGCTTCCAGCCGCGCCTTGGGATCGTCGATGTTGGTCGCGATCGAGCAGATCATGCCGAACACCTGGTTGTTGGCCTCGGTGTTGCCCTCCTCGCGCAGCGAGATCGGCACGGCCGCGGTCAGCGATTTTGCGGGAAGAGTGCTGTACTCCCTGAGGTAGCGCCGGACCACGCCGGAGGCGAGCGCCAGCACCACGTCATTCAGCTTGCCGCCGGCTTGCTTGGCGAGCGCCTTGGCCCGCGACAAAGGGATCGAGACGCCGGCGAAACTGCGTTCGGACGAGATCGTCTTGTTCAGCATGGTCGGCGGCGACACCATGCTGGCGAGGCTCTCGCGCGACCTCGGATCGGCGATCTTGCCGAGCACGTCGGAGACGCTCTTGACCATGGTCGGGATGTTGCCGGCAAAGCGCACCGTGCTCTCGATCTGGTACATCGCATTGTCGAACAGGATCGAGCCGATGTCGCTCTTGCCGGTGCGCGGCAGCTGCAAATTCTTCGCAGCGGCCGAGGCATCGAGCGGCAGACTGAACAGCTGCTGATACGAATCGAGCAGGTTCGCGGCGATGTCGCGCGGCTCCTGTCCAGGCTTGGTGCAGCCGATCGGCGGATCGACCTGCCGCGGGATCGGCGAGATGTCGTAGATCATGTTGGTCAGTGCCGCGCCGGCGCCGCCGTCGATAGCGGCATGGTGCATCTTGGAATAGAGCCCAACCTCGTTGTCCTTCATGCCCTCGAACACATAGAACTCCCAGAGCGGACGGGCGCGGTTCAGGAGCTTGGCATGCATCCAGCCGACGATGCGCTCGAGCGTGGCGCGGTCGCGTGGCGCGGGCAGGCTGGCGCGAAAGATGTGGCGGTCGATGTCGAACTGATCGTCCTCGACCCAGGAGGGATGGTCGATGTCGAGCGGTGCCTTCTCCAGCCGCGCTTTCAGGATCGGCGCGACGTGCAGGCGCGAGACGATCATCGCCTTGAAGTCTTCGAAGAAGTCGCCCTTGTAGTCGTCTGGCAGGCGGAAGATCGCCATGCTGCCGACATGCATCGGCATTTCCGGCGTTTCCAGATAGAGAAACGACGCATCCAGCGACGATAGCTTCTTACCGTCAGCCATGGTTCCCTCCCGAGAGTCTTGACGGGCGCCTTGGGCGGCGCTTCTCGTCAGGCCGATACTGCCCGTTCCGGCGGGGCATATGCAATGGCAAACGGCCCGGCCCGGTCAAATGGCCAGAACTCCCCTTCCGGTTGCGCCAGACGATCGGCGACGACCCACAACGCCGCGGGGTTCACCCCGAGCCCGATATGGCTCGCCAGGTGCACCTCGATGTTCTCGGCACGCTCGGACGGACGCAGCAGGCAGGTCCGCCAGTTCACGACGCCATCGGCGCGCGAGTAAATCGAGCTCGTCGGCACTGGCAGGTCGCCGGCGATCGCTTCGCGCAGCTCCGCAAAATCCTCGACCCGTTCGCCGGACAGCGCCTCGTAGAGCCGCGTCGCATTGGTCGCCCGCACGTCGTTGGCAAAGGGGCTGCCGAGCGTGACGACGTAGCGAACCATCCCGGGCGCCTGAAGTGCCAGATCGCGGGCGTAGACGCCGCCGAGACTCCATCCGACCAGGCTGACCTTCCGTCCGCTTGCAGCATGGATCTCGGAAAGGCGGGTGCATAGCGCCTCCCGCATCCGCCCCAGGCCCCCCAGATTGCGTCCCATCCGCCAGGCGTGCGCATCGTAGCCGAGTTCGCTCAGATAGCGCCGCATCGGCGCCATCGAGAGGTCGCTGGCAAGAAAACCAGGCAGCGCCAGCACTGGATGTCCGTCGCCCCTCGGCGCCCGCATCAGGACAGGCGACAGCAGGAGGCTGGCGTTGAACTCGAACAGGCCGCGGGCTTCAGCAAGCAGGAGACCAAGGCCCGGCGGACGAAGCCGATCCGATGCCTGTGGCCCGTCCTTTGCACCCGACATTATTTTTTCTTGTCGCCGCTGCGCGTGCCCCCGAGGCCGGCCATCGTAACGAACATGTCCTGAAACCGCTCGGCAATCTTCGGATCGAAGGTGAACCAGCTCTGAATCAGCGATTCCGGTGAGACCTTGTCGATGTTGCTCAAGACCTGCTGCTGCAGCTTGTCCATCACCGCCGTCTGCATCGGCGAAACGTCCGGCAATCCAAAGAATTGCCGGGCTTCAAGGGGGGTGCAGTCGATTTCGATGTTAACTTTCATGTCCCCTCCAGATGAGATTCGAGCGGCGTGCCGGAGTATCGCCGCGAGTTGCGGTGCGACGCAAGCGACCTGATGCCGGCCTGGCACGTCCGGCCCCGCAATCGGCCGGTATGGTCAATCAAAAGTCGAATGTCGCGACCCTCGTGCTGGGCAGTATCGGTCAGTATTGCTGCAGAGCGGTGCAAGTTGGCGCGTTCCTTGCTGGAATGGCGCTTGCACGGTGCAAAAACTCTGGGCAACATGGTTCATCAGCCGGCCGAACAAACAAAAATCGCGGCACGGTTAGAGTGGAGAGGGTCAAGAATGTCGGTACGTCAGGGTCTGTTTGCGATGACGCTCGCCTCGGTGCTTGCGTTGGTAATTTCACCAGCCTCGAGCCAGACGCTGCGCTACGCCAACCAGGGCGACCTGAAGTCGCTTGATCCCTATTCGCTCAACGAGAGCACCACCCATGCCCATCTTGGCCACGTCTATCAAGGCCTCACCGCGCGCGACAAGGATCTCAAGATCATTCCGGCGCTGGCAGAAAGCTGGGAAACTCCGGAGCCGACCCGCTGGCGCTTCCATTTGCGCAAGGGCGTGAAGTTCCACAACGGCGACCCCTTCACCGCTGATGACGTCGTATTCTCCGCCGACCGCGTCCGCAACAAGAACTCCAACATGCAGACTCGCCTCGCGCCGAACGTCAAAGTGGTCAAGGTCGACGACTACACCGTCGATTTCGTCCTGCCCTCGCCCAATCCCATCCTGCATTCGGCATGGGACGTCTGGTACATCATGGACAAGAAGTGGGCGGAGGAGAACAAGGCCGTCGAGCCGACGCCGGTGTCCGCGACCTCGCCGAGCTACGCCTCGCTGCACGAGAATGGTACCGGTCCTTTCATTATCGAGAGCCATCAGCCCGGCGTGAAGACCGTGTTCAAGGCCAATCCCAATTACTGGGGCAAGATGGAAGGTAACCTGAAGGAGATCATCTTCACCCCGATCGCGTCCGATGCTACCCGCGTCGCCGCGCTGCTCTCGGGCGAAGTCGACGTCATCGAGCCGGTGCCGATCCAGGATATCTCCCGCGTCGATTCGAGTTCGAACGCCCAAGTGCTGAAGGCGCCGGAGCTACGCACCATCTTCATCGGTTTCGACCAGACTCGCGACGAGTTGCTCTATTCCAATATCAAGGGCAAGAACCCGTTCAAGGACGTCCGCGTCCGCGAAGCCTTCTACAAGGCGATCGATATCGAGCTGATCAAGACGCGCGTGATGCGCGGACTGTCGACGCCGTCGGCGCTGATGATCGCCCCCGAACTGTTCGCACTCTCCAAGGACTTCACGCGCCCCAAATTGGATCCTGACGGGGCCAAGAAACTTCTGACGGAAGCCGGCTATCCCGACGGCTTCGAGGTCACCATGGATTGTCCGAACGATCGTTACGTCAATGACGCCGCGATCTGCCAGGCCGTGGTCGGCATGCTCGCCCGCATCGGCGTCAAGATCAATCTGCTGGCGCAGCCCAAGGCGCAGTACTTCGCCAAGGTGCTAAAGCAAGGTGGCTATCAGACCTCGTTCTACATGCTGGGCTGGACGCCGAGCACGATGGATTCCCACAACGTAATGTATGACATCATGGGCTGCCGCAACGACCCGAAATCTTCGCGCGGCGAAGCCAATCTGGGCGGCTACTGCAACAAGGAGTTCGACGCCATCACAGACAAGGTGCTGGTCGAAACCGACACTGCCAAGCGCAACCAGCTGATCAAGCAGGCGTACGAAATCAGCATCAAGGACTGGGCCTACATCCCGCTCCACCAGCAGGCGCTGGCCTGGGGCGTATCGAAAAAGGTCAACCTGCCGCAGCGCGCCGACAATCTGGTCATGTTCCACTGGGCGACCAAGCAGGAATAGCGTCAGTTGAACACGAGGTCCCGGCGGCGTCAGGCTTCCGGGGCCTTTCCTTTTTCGGCTGACAAGGACGTCGGCCAGTCGCACACTCAAGGAAAGTGGAGGGAATGCTCGCTTTCACTCTTCGCCGCGCCGTTCAGGCCATCGGCGTCATGTTCGCGGTCGGCATCATCGCGTTTTCGATGTTCCGCTTCGCCGGCGACCCCGTCAACCAGATCGTCTCGATCGACACGTCGGCAGCCGAGCGTGAAGCCGTGCGCAAAGCGCTCGGCCTCGACGATCCCGTGCCGGTGCAGTTCGTGCGCTATTTCGCCGACGCCGCGCAGTTCAAGTTCGGCGTCTCCTATCAGTTTCGGCAGCCGGTCTCGACGCTCTTGATGGAGCGCATGCCCGCGACGCTGGAACTCGCGATCTGCGCGACCGTGCTCGCAATGGTGCTCGGCATTCTGATGGGTGTCTATTCGGCGCTCAAGCGCGACACCCTGCTGGCCAAATTATTCCAGGCGGTTTCGCTGATCGGCATTTCGCTGCCGACGTTCCTGATCGGTATCCTCCTGATCTATCTCTTCGCCGTAACATTGGGCTGGTTGCCCTCGTTCGGTCGCGGGGAGGTGATCAAGCTCGGATGGTGGACCACGGGCCTGCTCACGCTGTCGGGACTGAAGGCGTTGATCATGCCCTCGATCACGCTCGGCCTGTTCCAGATGACCCTGATCATGCGGCTGGTGCGCGCGGAGATGCTGGAAGTGCTGCGTACCGACTATATCCGCTTTGCCCGCGCCCGGGGATTGACCACCCGTGCCATCCATTTCGGCCACGCGCTGAAGAACACGCTCATTCCCGTGATCACGGTGGCCGGACTGCAGTTTGGCTCGGTTATTGCATTTTCGATCATTACCGAAACCGTGTTCCAGTGGCCGGGCATGGGACTTCTGTTCGTCCAGGCCGTGCAAAACGTCGATATCCCGATCATGGCCGCCTACCTGTTGATGGTATCGCTGATCTTCGTCACCATTAATCTGGTGGTCGACATCCTTTACACCGTGGTCGATCCGCGCTTGCGCTCGACCTTGGGCCGCGCCGTATAGGCCACCTGTATGTCCGACGCAGTCGCCTCCAATTCCGACAAGCACGGCGCGCCGCCGACGCATGCTGCTCGCAGCTGGCTGAGCCGCGCGCTCGATAGCGACGTCTTCTATTCGTTCCGGCGCTCCAAGCTGACCATGGTGGCGGCGGCCATTGCCGTGGCGTTTTTCCTGCTTGCGATCTTTGCATCCGTGCTTGCGGTGCAGAACCCCTTCGATCCGGCGCAACTCCAGTTGATGAACTCGCGAATCTCTCCGCTGTGGACCGCCGACGGCCAGAGTCCGTTCCTGCTCGGCACCGATGAGCAGGGCCGCGACGTCTTCTCCGCCATCCTTTACGGCATGCGTATCTCGCTCGCCGTCGGCGTGGCCGGCGTGATCTTCGCCGGTGCGCTCGGCATCGCGCTCGGTCTGATCGCGGGTTATTTCGGCGGCGCCGTCGACGGCGTGATCATGCGAATCGCCGACGTGCAGCTCACCTTCCCCGCCATCCTGATCGCGCTGCTGGTCAATGGCATCGCGAAATCGATTCTCGGCAATCGGCTGGATGCCGCCAGCATGCTGGTGGTGCTGGTGATCTCGATCGGCCTGAGTTTCTGGGTGGGGTATGCCCGGACGGTGCGCGGGTCCGTCATGGTCGAGAAGAACAAGGACTATGTCGCCGCCGCGCAGCTGATTGGACTGCCCGCACCGAAAATCATGTTGCGGCACGTGTTGCCGAACACGATGGGCCCGGTCCTGGTCATCGCCACCATCAATCTCGCGCTCGCGATCATCACCGAGGCGACGCTGTCCTTCCTCGGCGTCGGCCTGCCCGACACCATGCCGTCGCTCGGCACGCTGATCCGCATCGGCAACAATTATCTGTTTGCGGGCGAATGGTGGATTGTCGCCTTCCCGGGGCTTGCGCTCGCTGCGCTGATCCTGTCCATCAACCTGCTCGGTGACTGGCTGCGCGACGCGCTAAATCCGAAGCTCCGATGACCAAGCCTCGCTCATGACCGAACCCGTTCTCTCCGTCCGCAATCTTCAGGTGGAGTTCGCCTCCCGCCGTGGCACGTTGCGCGCGATCGATGGCGTCTCCTTCGACATCGCCAAGGGCGAGGTGCTGGGCGTGGTCGGCGAATCCGGCGCCGGCAAATCCGTGACCGGCCTGTCCGTGATCGGACTGATCGATCCGCCCGGCCGCATCGCGGGCGGCGAGATCCGCCTGTCGGGCCTGCGCATCGACGATCTGCCGCCGGAGGAGATGCGCCGCGTCCGCGGAAAACGCATCGGCATGATCTTCCAGGATCCCCTCACCTCGCTCAATCCGCTCTACCGGGTCGGCGAGCAGATCATCGAGACGATCAGGACCCATTTGAACCTGTCTGAGACGGCCGCACGCCGCCGCGCCATCGACCTGCTGGCCGAGGTCGGCATACCCGCACCGGAAAAACGCATCGACGGCTATCCGCACGAATTCTCCGGCGGCATGCGCCAGCGCGTGGTGATTGCGCTGGCGATCTGTGCCGAGCCGGAACTGATCATCGCGGACGAGCCGACCACCGCCCTCGACGTCTCCGTACAGGCGCAGATCATCTCGCTGATCAAGCGGCTCGGGCGCGACCACGGTACCGCCGTGATGCTGGTGACCCACGACATGGGCGTGATCGCCGAGACCTCGGACCGTGTCGCCGTGATGTATGCCGGCCGCGTCGCCGAGATCGGTCCGGTGCAGGATGTCGTGAAGAATCCGCTGCATCCTTATGCCAAAGGTCTGATGGGCGCGATCCCGACGCTCGCGGGCGACGACAAGCGCCTGGTGCAGATTCCCGGCTCGATGCCGCGGCTGTCGGCGATCCCGCGCGGCTGCTCGTTCAATCCGCGTTGCGCATTTGCGTTCGATCGCTGCCGTGTCGAGCGACCGGAGCCGCTGCCGCGCGGCGCGCAGGCCGTCGCCTGCCATCTTTACGATAGCGTGCCGGCGGAGAGCGCGGCATGAGCGCTCCGTTCGTCGAAGCCAAAAATCTGCGCCGCGTGTTCGACGTCTCGAAACCCTGGCTCAACCGCGTGCTCGAAGGCGGCCACCTCGAATACCTCAAGGCGGTCGACGGCGTCACCTTCGACATCAGGAAGGGCGAGACCTTTGCGCTGGTGGGCGAGTCCGGCTCGGGTAAGACCACGGCGGCGCGGATGGTCGTCGGCCTGCTGCCGCCGAGCTCCGGCAGCGTCTTGATCGACGGGATCTCAATGACCGACCCGCGGCAGGCGCCGGCACGCCGAAAGCTGCGCCGCCGCATCCAGATGATCTTTCAGGATCCATATGCGAGCCTGAACCCGCGCTTCCGGGTCGACGCCATCATCTCCGAGCCGATCCGCGCCTTCGACCTCGTTCAAGGCGAGCGTGACATCCAGGTGCGCGTCGGCGAGCTGCTCAGCCTCGTCGGCCTGCATCCGGACGACCGGCTGAAATATCCGCACGAGTTTTCGGGTGGCCAACGTCAGCGTATCGCGATCGCGCGCGCGCTTGCCTCCGAGGCGGAGTTCATCGTCTGCGACGAGCCGACCTCGGCGCTCGACGTCTCCGTTCAGGCGCAGATCCTGAACCTGATGCGCGACCTCCAGGACAAGTTCGGCCTGACCTACATGTTCATCAGCCACAACCTCGCAGTCGTCCGTCACATGGCGAGCCGCGTCGGCGTGATGTATCTCGGCCGCATCGTCGAGATCGCCGATGGCAAGGAATTGTTCGCCCGTCCGCGCATGCCGTACACCAAAATGCTGCTAGGGGCCGTGCCCGATCTTGCGATGAGCGGTCGCCAGCGTATTCCGGTCAAGGGCGAGATCCCGAACCCGATCAATCCGCCCCCCGGCTGCGCCTTCAATCCGCGTTGCCCGCTGGCATTCGATCTCTGCCGTAAGGAAGCCCCGGAACTGATCGACGGCGTCGCCTGCCATGCGGTCAACGCTGCGCCGGTACCGGCGTGACGCGCGCGTGCCATGCGGCCTGCGCATTGGCGGCACGACATTGCCTGTGATCAATTGCGCGCGCCGCAAATGAGGTACTGAAGCCCAATGGCTAGCATCGTCAATCCTGATCCCTTTACGACGAGGCCCGAGATCGAGGGCACTTTCGGGGTCGTTACCAGCACGCACTGGATTGCGACCGCCGTCGGCATGGCCATTCTGGAAAAGGGCGGCAATGCCTTCGACGCCGGTGTGGCCACCGCCTTCACGCTCCAGGTGGTCGAGCCGCATCTGAACGGTCCCGGCGGCGACGTGCCGATCATCGTGCACGACGTCAGGCGCGGCCGCACCGAGGTGATCTGCGGCCAGGGCCCGGCACCGGCACGCGCGACCATCGCGCATTACAAGAGCGAAGGCCTCGACATGGTGCCCGGCACCGGCCTGCTTGCGGCCTGCGTCCCCGGCACGTTTGAATCCTGGATGATGCTGCTGCGCGACTACGGGACGCTGCGGCTGCGCGACGTGCTGGAGCCCGCCATCTCCTACGCGGGCGACGGCTATCCGCTGGTCGAGCGCGCCTGCGCCACGATCCAGACCGTCGAGCAATTGTTCCGTCAGCACTGGCCGACCTCGGCCGCGGTCTACCTGCCGAACGGCGAAGTGCCCAAACCCGGCACGCTCTTCACCAACAAGACACTCGCGGCGACCTACACCCGCATTCTTAGCGAGGCCGAGAGCGGCGGCGGCCGCGATGCCGAGATCGAGCGCGCACGAAAGGCTTGGTCGCAGGGCTTTGTCGCAGAGGCGATCGACAAGTTCTGCCGTACGCAAGAGATGATGGACGTCAGCGGCTCACCCCATCGCGGCGTGCTCTCGGCTGACGATATGGCGCGCTGGGAACCGACGGTCGAGGCTCCTCTCACTTACGACTATGGTCGCTACACCGTCTGCAAGGCTGGCGTCTGGAGCCAGGGACCGGTGACGCTGCAACAGCTCGCGCTACTGAAGGGCTTTGCGCTCGACGGGCTCGATCCGACCGGGCCGGAGTTCATCCATCTCCAGATCGAATGTGCCAAGCTCGCATTCGCGGACCGCGAAAAGTTCTACGGCGATCCCAAGTTCAACGAGATCCCGATCGCGACATTGTTGTCGGATGCCTATAACGACGAGCGCCGCAAGCTGGTCACCGACAAGGCTTCGCTCGATTTCACACCCGGCTCGGTCGAAGGGTTTGGCGGCGTCGTGAAGCTGCGCCGCGCCGAGGGCAGCCGCGAGGCGGTCGGCGCGCTCGGCGCCGGCGAGCCGACCGTGGGGCGCTTCGGCGAGGTGCGCGGCGACACCGTGCATTTCGACATCATTGACAAGGCCGGCAATCTGGTGTCCTCGACGCCGTCCGGGGGCTGGCTGCAATCTTCGCCCGTGATTCCGGAACTCGGCTTCTGTCTCGGTAGCCGCGCCCAGATGTTCTGGCTGGAGGAGAACCACCCTGCCTCGCTCGCGCCGGGCAAGCGGCCCCGGACCACGCTGTCGCCGACGATGGCGCTGCGTGACGGCGAGCCATATCTGGCCTGGGGTTCGCCCGGCGGCGACCAGCAGGACCAGTGGATCACGCAGTTCTTTCTGCGGCACGTCCATTGCAACCTCAATCTCCAGGAGGCTATCGACGCGCCGGCCTGGCATTCCGAACATTTCCCGATCTCGTTCTGGCCGCGGACCTCGCGCCCCGGCGTGCTCGTGGTCGAGAACCGCGTGCCGAAGGCTACGATCGAGAATTTGCGCGAGCGCGGGCATATCGTAGAGGTCGGCCCCGACTGGTCGGAAGGTCGCCTCACCGCGGCCTCGCGCGTCGGCCCACGCCGCCGCGCCGCCGCCAATCCCCGCGGCATGCAGGGCTATGCGGCAGGGCGCTGATGGACAACATATGACCTGGTCGATCATCGCGCGCGATCCTGCCACCGGCCAGTTTGGCATTGGCGTTGCGACGCGCTTCTTTGCGGTCGGCGCACGCGTTCCCTTCATCGCCGCCGGCCTTGGCGCCATCGCAACGCAAGCCTTCGTCAATCCCTATTACGGCATCGACGGCGTCAAGCTGTTGCGCGAGGGCCTGAACGCGCACGACGTGCTCGCCGCGCTGCTCGCGACTGACGATGGCCGCGACAGCCGCCAGGTCCACATCATGGATGCCAGCGGCGCGATCGCGGCCCACACGGGCCGCGACTGCGTCGGCTGGTGCGGCCACATCGCCGGCAGCGGCTTTTCCATTGCCGGCAATATGCTCGCGGGCGGCGACGTGCTCGACGAAACGGCAAGAACCTTTCTCGCCAATGACAGCCTGCCCTTTCCGCGCCGCCTGCTTGCGGCCATGCGGGCCGGCGAGGCCGCGGGTGGCGACAAGCGCGGCAAGCAATCGGCAGCGCTCCTGATCCACGGCGAGGAGGAATGGCCGGCACTCGATCTGCGCGCCGACGACCACCCTGATCCGGTCGGCGAGCTTGAACGGCTCGAGCAAGTCAGCCACGAGCTCTGGGTGCACTTCCGCGACGCGCTGCCGACGCGGCGGAACCCAGCCGGCAACACCGACCGCAGCGTCATCGAGGCCAGCATCGCCGCGGCGCACGCAAGGCAATCATGAGCGCGGCTCCTCTCATCGATATCAAGGATCTCCGCATCCGTTTCCATGGCGATGACGGCCGCGTGACCCATGCGGTCGACAGCGTCGATCTTAGTGTCGCCCATGGCGCCACACTCGGTCTCGTCGGTGAGTCCGGCTGCGGCAAGAGCGTGACGTCGCTGGCGATCATGGGCCTGCTGCCGAAGCAAAGTGCGGAGATATCAGGCGCGATCCGCTTCGACGGCTTTGACCTGTTGCGAACCTCGGACCAGACCCTGCGCGATCTGCGCGGCAACAGGCTCGCGATGATCTTTCAGGAGCCGATGACCTCGCTCAACCCGAGCCTGACCATCGGCGAGCAGATCATCGAGACGATCCTGCGCCATCGCGGCGGCGCGCGGCGCAGCGCGCGCGAGCGAGCAATCGAGCTGCTGCGCCGCGTTCACATCCCCTCGCCCGAGCGGCGGATCGACGAGTATCCGCACAAGCTGTCCGGCGGCATGCGCCAGCGCGTGATGATCGCGATGGCGCTTGCCTGCGATCCGCGGCTCCTGATCGCCGACGAACCGACCACGGCGCTCGACGTCACCCTGCAGGCGCAGATCCTGGAGCTGATGCGCGAGTTGAAGGCGGCGAGCGGCGCCGCCATCATCCTGATCACCCACGATCTCGGCGTGGTCGCCGAAGTCTGCGACGAGGTTGCGGTGATGTATGCCGGCGAGATCGTCGAGCGTGCGCCGGTCGACGAACTGTTCTCCAAGCCGCAGCACCCGTATACGGTCGGCTTGCTCGGCTCGATACCGCGGCTCGATCATCGCGCCGATCAGCTGGCGACGATTGAAGGCATGGTTCCAAACATGGCGCAGCCGCCTGCCGGTTGCCGCTTCGCCGCGCGCTGCCCGTTCGTGCTGGACGCCTGCACCAGAGCGCCGCCTCCCCTGGTGGAAATCAGCCCCGGCCACCTCTCGCGCTGCATCCGGGCGCCGCTCGAACTTTTGGTGTCGTGATGGCGCTGCTCGAGGTCGAAGGACTGGTCAAGCATTTCGTCGCCGAGCGCTCGCTGTTCGGCCGGGCATTGGCGCACGTCAAAGCAGTCGACGGCGTTTCCTTCGCGCTGGACGCCGGCAAGACGCTGGCACTGGTCGGCGAATCCGGTTGCGGCAAATCCACCGTCAGCCGCCTCGTGCTGCGGCTGATCGAGCCGGATGCGGGCAGCGTTCGCTTCGACGGCCGTGATCTGCTCTCGCTCGACGCGGGCGCCTTGCGCGCCTTCCGCCGCGAGGCGCAGATCATCTTCCAGGATCCCTACGCCTCGCTCAACCCGCGCATGACCGTCGGCCAGATCCTGACCGAGCCGCTGGCACTGCACGATCTGGTGCAGCCGACGCAGCGGCGCGAACGCGTCGAGGAGCTGCTGCGGCTGGTGGGGCTCGAGCCACGGCTGGCACGGCGTTACCCGCACGAGTTTTCCGGAGGTCAGCGCCAGCGCATCGCCATTGCCCGCGCGCTCGCGGTCGAGCCGAAGCTGATCATCTGCGACGAGCCGGTCTCGGCCCTGGATGTCTCGATCCGCTCGCAGATACTCAATCTCCTGCGCGAGCTCCAGGACCGGCTTGGCCTTGCCTACATTTTCGTCTCGCATGATCTGGCCGTGGTCAAGCACATCGCCGACCACGTCGCGGTGATGAACCTTGGCCAGATCGTCGAGACGGCGGAGGCGGATGCGCTGTTCGCTGCGCCTCGCCATCCCTATAGCCGGGCGCTGCTGTCCGCGATCCCTGTGCCCAAACCGCGGGCAAAAAGCAGCCGGATTGTGCTGCAGGGGGAGATCCCCAGTGCGTTCGACCCGCCGCCCGGATGCCGCTTCCATACCCGCTGCCCCTACGTGGTCGAACGCTGCCGCAGCGACATGCCGAAACTCCTGCCGGATGGCATCGGACATGCAACGGCCTGCCACCGAATGACGGAACTACCGTCGTCCGCTGCGATCGTCCCAGCGGACGGCGGCTTCTCGCCCGTTCTTGAAAAATTGGTTGCCGCCTTCAGCGGCGGCCCGGAAGCAGTCCGCGGCAGCGGGGTTAGTTCATTGGGAACGGACCCGGCATAGCCGTAAAACAGAGGTTGAGAGCGATGAGTCCTATGCGTTTGGCAATCCTGGCGTCGGCACTGCTGACATCGCTGGTGGGCGCAGCCCACGCCCAGACCACGCTTCGCATCGGCATCGCCGAAGACCCTGATATCCTCGACCCCAGCATCGGCCGCACCTATGTCGGGCGCATCGTATTCTCCGCCTTCTGCGACAAGCTGTTCGACATCGACGAGAAGCTCAACATCGTGCCGCAACTCGCGCTGTCCCACGAGACTTCCGCCGACGGCAAAGAGATGACGATCAAGCTGCGGCCCAACGTCAAGTTCCACGACGGCGAACCGCTGGATGCTGAAGCCGCAAAATTCTCGATCGAGCGTCACATGACACTGCCGACCTCGTTCCGAAAGTCGGAGCTTGCCAGCGTCGATCACGTCGAGGTCGTCGATCCCCTCACCATCAAGCTGGTGCTCAAAACCCCCTACTCGCCCCTGATCGCCCAGCTGACCGACCGCTCCGGCATGATGGTCTCGCCAAAGGCGGCGAAGGAGGCCGGCGACAAGTTCGGCCTGCATCCGGTCTGCGCGGGTCCGTACAAATTCGTCGAGCGCATCCAGCAGGACCGCATCGTCTTCGAGAAATTCGCCGACTACTGGAACAAGGACAACATCCACATCGATCGCGTCGTATTCCTGCCGATCGTCGATGCAACGGTGCGCCTCGCCAACCTCAAGTCCGGCGGCCTCGATTTGATCGAGCGGGTGCTCGCCACCGACATCAAGGATGTGCGTGCGGATTCGCGCCTCGTGCTGTCGACGGCGCCCGAGCTCGGCTATTACGGCCTGACCGTCAATATCGGCAACGACAAGGCGAAGGGGCCGCTGAGCCAGTCGGCGAAAGTGCGTCAGGCGCTCGACCTGTCCATCGATCGCGAAGCCATCAACCAGGTCGTGTTCAATGGCGAATTCACCCCCGGCAATCAATGGGTCAGCCCCACGCACCCCTATTACCAGAAGGCATTTCCGGTCCATGGCCGCGACATTGCGAAGGCGAAGGCGCTTTTGAAGGAAGCGGGCATCACCCCGCCGGTGACCGTCGACTACATGATTCCCAAGGGCGCGGAGAACGAAGCCGTGGCCCAGGTCATCCAGTCCATGGCCGCGGAAGCCGGCTTCGACATCAAGATCCGCGCCGTCGAATTCGCGACGACTTTCAAGCAGGCCCAAGCCGGCGAATTCCAGGTCTTCCAGATCAACTGGAGCGGCCGCATCGATCCCGACGGCAACTCTTATATCTTCATGCGCAGCAAGGCTCCGCAGAACGACGGCGGGTATGCGAACCCGGAAGCCGACAAGCTGATGGAAGATGGCAGGCTGACCTCAGACGCCAACGAGCGCAAGGCGATCTACGAAAAGCTAACCAAGATCGTGCTCAATGATTTGCCGATCATCTATATCTATCACCGCAAGCTCCTGATTGCACACACGACCAAGCTCCAGGGCTACCGGCAGATGCCTGACGGGCTGGTGCGCGTTGTCGGGCTGAAGTTCAAGTGATCGGGGCTACGCCTCTGACGCGAGCCGAACCATGCTGAACTTCCTCGCCCGCCGCATCGTGCAGATCGTGCCGACGCTGTTCTTTGTGTCGGTGCTGATCTTCTCGCTCCAGCAATTGCTGCCGGGCGATCCAGCGCTGGTGATGGCCGGCGAGGAACGCGATCCGGCCGTGATCGAGCAGATCCGCCAGCAATACCAGCTCGATCAGCCGATCCCCGTGCAGTACGCCTATTGGCTCAAGGGTGTCCTCACCGGCAATTTCGGAGAATCGCTGCGCAACAAGATGCCGGTGCGCGAGCTGATCGCACAGAAACTGCCGGTGACGCTCCAGCTCGGCTCGATGGCAATGTTGATCGCGTTCCTCATCGGCATTCCCGCAGGCATCGTCTCCGCCGTGAAGAAGGGCACCGCCTGGGACTACGGCGCCAATTTGTTCGCGTTGTGGGGCATCTCGACGCCGAATTTCTGGCTCGGGATTCTCATGATCTTCCTGTTCTCGATCGAGCTCGGCTGGTTGCCCGCCTCAGGCTACGTACCCCTCACCGAGAACTGGCGCGCGAGTCTTGCCGCCACCATCATGCCGGCCTTCGTGCTCGGCAATGCGATTTCCGCGGTCCTGATGCGGCATACGCGTAGCGCGATGCTTCAGGTGCTGGAAAGCGACTATGTCCGCACCGCTCGCGCCAAGGGCTTGTCGGAGCGCTCGGTGATTCTCAAGCATGCCCTGCGCAACGCGCTGACGCCGGTCATCACACTTGGCGCGCTCGAGCTCGGCACGCTGCTCTCGGGCGCCGTGCTGACCGAGCAGATCTTCTCGATTCCCGGTTTCGGTAAGCTGATCGTGGACGCCGTGTTCAACCGCGACTACGCCGTCGTGCAGGGCGTCGTGCTGGTGACGGCGACGATCTACATCACGCTGAACCTGGTTGCCGACGTCGCCTACATTCTCGTCAATCCGCGGCTGCGGGGCTAGCCTCATGACCGACGCCGCCCTGCCCGCCGTTCCCGTCGCGCAAGCTTACGAGCTGGACAGCCCGGCGCGCCGCGCCCGACGACGGCTGTTCAAACGCAAGGCGGCCGTATTCGGCCTCGTCGTGATCACGATGTTCATCGCCCTTGCACTGCTCGCCCCGCTGATCGTGCCCTACGATCCCATTGCGACGAGTTGGAGCCTGGTGCGCAAGCCGCCCACCGCGACGCATTGGTTGGGCACCGACGAGCTCGGCCGCGACATTCTGAGCCGGGTGGTCTACGGCGCGCGGGCCTCTCTGCTCGCAGGTCTCATCTCGGTCGCGATCGCGCTCGGCATCGGCGTGCCGCTCGGCTTGCTCGCCGGCTATCGCGGTGGCTTTGTCGATGCGCTGATTAGCCGGATCACGGATGCGATGCTAGCCTGCCCGTTCCTGATCTTGGCGATCGCGCTGGCGGCCTTCCTCGGTCCGAGCCTGACCAATGCCATGATCGCGATCGGCATCTCGGCAACCCCGATCTTCATTCGCCTGACCCGCGGGCAGGTGCTGAGCGTCAAGGCCGAAGACTACGTCGAGGCGGCGCGAGCGCTCGGCAATCCGCCGTGGCGGATCGCGTTCTCGCATATCCTGCCGAATATCCTGCCCGCACTGCTGGTGCAGACCACCCTGTCGATCGCAGCTGCCATCATCGCCGAAGCGGCGCTGTCCTTCCTCGGCCTCGGCCAGCAGCCGCCCGCGCCTTCGTGGGGCAGCATGCTCAACGCAGCGCAGCGCTTCCTGACCCAGGCGCCCTGGATGGCGATCTGGCCAGGGCTCGCGATCTTCCTGGTCGTTCTATCCCTGAACCTGCTCGGCGATGGCCTGCGCGACGCGCTGGACCCCCGCCAGCGCTAGATCACCGTCTCGCGCATGACGCGCCGGCAGTCCATCTCGTATTCGAGATCGACCACCGGCGGCCGCGCGAAATGCCAGGTGAGACCGGAGCGAAGCGCGCCGCGGCGAACCAGCTCGTCGGCAAGCGCGTGATGGAAATCGTGGACGGAATAGGCCTGCACCCCGGTCGTGTCTTTCCAGCCGAAGCCGAACGCCGTCATGCGGCTTTCCATCTGCGAGGTCGTCGTGAACCGCACCTTCTCGCGCATGCCTTCCGGGCTGAGATCGCGGTAACGCACCGTGCGCTCGACATAGGTGCCACTGCCTTCGCGCGCCTCCGCCCCGCCCGAAATCACGAAGCTTGGCGCCTTCGCTCCCGTCGGGCGCGTGAACGAGAATGCATAGAATGACGGCTCCGACGGCGGATCGATCTCGGGACAGACATTGCTGCGAGCCACCGGATTGGTCGTGCCGTCGAAGATGCCCCATTCGGACAGCGCCTTCACATAATGCAGGTTGAACGCGCGAAAACCTTCCTCGCTGAAGGCCGCCGGCGAGCGCAGCTCGCAGGCACAGAAGGCAGTCAAAGGCCTCCCCGCGTCCTGGATGAACTTCGCCGCAAGCGCAAAACCCTCGGCGAGCGGCACGAGACGGTCGAACCGGACGCGCTCGATCTCATAGCCGTCATTCGCAGCCGCGCCGGCCGAATACTGGAACACGGACGGAATGAAGCGATAATTGCCCAGAGAGAATTCACGGATCATGAATGAACTCCTAGTCCAGTTGCATGCGGATGCCCTTGGCGCCGTTGAGCAGGCGCTTGAGGTGAAAGCCGGCCAGCGCATCGCCGGCGTGCATCCCGACCAGCGCGGCAAAGGCGGGCATGGCGGCCGTGTCGCCGGCCGCCATCTTGGCGAAGGCTTCGGAATACAGCGCTGTCGCCCGCGCTTCGAATTCCGCCGGCGGCAGCGGCTCGAATGCGCGCAAAGGTTCGCTGCGTCCGCGCAACATCAGCTCGCCCACGGGGCGTCCCTGGAAATTCTCGGCCGCTTCCGCGACGCTGGCACTGACGCAGATACGGGTGCCCAGATGCTTGTTGGCGGCCTCCAGTCGCGCAGCGATGTTGATGGTATCGCCATAGGCGGTGTAGTCGAAGAAGCGGTTGCCGCCGAAATTGCCGACCAGCGCCGGCCCGGCATGGGCGCCGATGCGGGTGGTCCCGAAGTTCACGCCCCTGGCCTTCCAGCGCGCGCAGAAATCCTCCGCCCAGGCGTCGAGATCGTGGGCACAGGCCACAGCACGCGTCGCATGGTCCGGCTGGTCGCCGGGCGCATTGAACAGCACCTGGATCGCATCGCCGATGATTTTTGCTACCGTCCCCTCGTGTGCGAACACGATCTCGGTCATGCCGCCGACATATTCATTGAGGAGCTCGCCGAGCGTCTCGGGCGCAACGCTCTCCACCAGCGACGTGAAGCCGGTGATGTCGGTGAAGATGGTGGCAACATCGCGCCACTGCACCTCCATGCCGTCGCCGCCGACGTCCGCGGCCAGGCGCCTAGCGATCTCCGGCGAGAAGTAGCGCGACAGCGAAGCGTGCGCGCGTTCGGCCTCCATCTGGCGGCGCCGCGCTTCGCGCAGCACCTCGACATGGCGGATGGTCTTCTGGATCGTGGTCTCCAGATCGGCGAAGTCGATCGGCTTAGTCAGAAAGTCGAACGCGCCGCGGTTCATGGCGGTACGGATGTTGCTCATGTCGCCATAGGCCGAGACGATGATGGTCGACTTCTTGTCCTCGGCCTCCTGGAGCTTCTGCAACAGCGACAGCCCATCCATCCGCGGCATATTGATGTCGGCGACCACCATGTCGACATGCGGATGGCGCTCGATCGACTCCAGTGCCTCGAGCCCATCTCGCGCGAACATGAAGGTGACCAAACCATCGCGAAGCTGCCGGCGGAATTTTTGCAGGATCAACGCCTCGAGGTCCGGCTCGTCGTCGACGAAGAGGATGGTCGGGGTCATGCCGCCTGCCCGAGCCTCGTATCGATCTCCTGGCGCAATTGCGCAAAGTCGATCGGCTTGGTCAAGAGGCCGACGGCGCCGCGCTCGATCGCCTTCCGGCGCGTTTCGGCGTCGCCGTAGGCCGTGATCATGATGACGGGAACGTCCGGCCGCTCGGCGCGCACCTTCGGCAGCATGTCGAGCCCGCTCATGCCGGGCATGTTGACGTCCGACAGGATCAGAATCAGCGATGGGTCGCGAACATTGGCGGCGCGCTCGAGCGCGACCGGCGCCGAAAGCGCAAACTCCATCTGGAAGCGTCCCGATCGCAGATCACGCCGGAACTGCTGCCGAAATAGCGCCTCGACGTCGGGCTCGTCGTCGACGACAAGAATATAAACGTTCAAGTCCTGCCTCCAGTAGTGCCTCGCGCCGCCAGCATACGTGGCAGCGTGATGATAAACTCGGTGAATACACCCGGCTCGGTTTTCACGTCGATCGTTCCGCCGTGCTGTTTCACGACGATGTCGTGGCTCATGGAAAGACCGAGCCCCGTTCCTTCGCCCGCCGGCTTGGTGGTGAAGAAGGGATTGAACATCTTCTCCTTCACCTCCGGCGGGATGCCGGTCCCGTTGTCGCGTATTCTGATCTCGACCCTATTGCCGAGATTCTTCGTCGACGCGCTCAGCGTCGGCTCGAAGCCGTCACTCTCCGCCTCCTTGCGCTTGGATGTGGCGTAGAAGCCGTTCGAAATCAGGTTGAGCAAGACCCGCGTGATCTCCTGCAGATAGATATCGAGCATGCCGGCGGCCGGATCGAAATCGCGCTTCAGCGTGACGTTGAAGCCGGGCCTTTCGGCGCGCGCGCCGTGATAGGCCAGATTGAGGCTCTCCTCAACGATGGCATTGATGTCCGCCGGCCGATGCTCGCCGGAGCCTTCGCGTGAATGCAAGAGCATATTCTTGACGATAGAGTCGGCGCGCTTGCCGTGCTGCACAACTTTTTCGAGGTTGCCCCTAAGCATATGAGTCAGCTCGTCGACCTCTTCCTTCGTCTTGCCGTCGAGGCCCAGCGATTCAAGGACCTCATTGAGCTCGTCGATCAGCTCAGTCGAGACCGATGAGAAATTGTTGACGAAGTTGAGCGGATTCTTGATCTCGTGGGCAATGCCGGCCGTGAGCTGTCCGAGCGAAGCGAGCTTTTCGGTCTGGACCAGGCGATCCTGCGTAGTGCGCAATTCGTCGAGGGATTGCGACAATTCCTGGGTGCGCTCCTGAACTTCGTCAAATAGCCGGACGTTCTCGATCGCGATCAGAGCCTGGTCGGCGAATGTCGTCGCAAGTTCGATCTGCTTGGTGCTGAACGGGCGCACCATGTGACGTGTCAAGACGAACACGCCGATCGGCACGCCATCGCGCAGCAGCGGCACGCCGAGCATGGTCCGCACGTTGGAGGTCCTTCGAGCCGCAGAGGGGGCATAATCGGGATCCGCTTGCACGTCGGGGACGTGGATCGTCCTGGCCTCCAGCAGGGTGCGTCCGACCACGCTTCCTCTCTCAGGCACGCTCGTGAATGTGGCGAGGTGATTTTTCTGTACGTCTCCGAGTCCATGGCTTGCCGCCAGCCGATAGCCCTCATCCATCGGACGGAAAATCGTCCCTTCGTCCGCGTCGCACAATCGGGCCGCTGATTCGACGAGAGTGTCCAGGACGGTTTGCAGGTCGAAGGCCGAACGACTGATGACTTTCAACACCTCTGCCGTTGCGGTCTGCTGTTGAAGGGATTCACTCAGTTCCGCGGTACGTCGCTCGACCTTGTTTTCAAGGTCGGCGTAGGATTCCTGCAAGCGCGCGCCCATATCGTTGAACTGATTGGCGAGCCCTTCGAGCTCGTCGCCGGTATGAATCGAGATGCGCTGCGAGAAATCGCCACCGCCGATCCGCTCGGCGCCCGTGCGCAGCGCCTGGATCGGACCGACCATGCGCCGCGCGAGGAATACCCCGGCGAGCACCGCGAAGATCGACGCTGCGAGGAGCACGATCGCGAGCCGTTGCAGCGAGGCATAGAGCGAGGCGTAGGCCTCCTCGACTGGCAATTCCACGAACATGGTCCAGCCAAGCGGCGCGATCGGCGCGGAGGCCGTCAGAACCTTCTGCCCCTGGATATTGGTCGCCTCCTGCAACGCGTCCGGCATCGTGCCACCACCGGCCTGAGCCCCGCGCACCTGCTCCAGTCCGGACATATCGGTGTTGCGCAGCACGAGACTGATGTCGGGGTGCGCGATCAGGCGGCCCTGCGATCCCACCACGTAGGCGTGCCCATGCTCGCCGACCTTGATCTGGGAGACCACGTCCCAGATCAGCTTCAGGTTCACCTCCGCGATGCTGACGCCGGCATCCTTGCGCGCGCCGGCCAGCGCCAGGGTCATGTAGGGCTCCGACTCCCGGCGGAAGTAGACCGGCCCGTAATAGACTTTGCGTGCGACCGCCTCCGTGAACTTCGGATCGCCCGACAAGTCGACGCCGCTCTCGATCGCATCCATGGCCAGGCGCGAGACGCGCAGGCGCTCCTTGCCAGCCGCGTCCACCTCGGCGAGCTCTGTGATGGCAGGTACCTGGCGCAGCAGCCGCAGCGCGTCGAATCGGCGCTGCTCGATCGAGCCCGCTGACCAGGGTAGCTGCGTGGTCCAGCCGAGCTGGCTCTCGATCTCCTTGACGAACTGGCCGATCTTGGCCGCGGCCGCCTCGGCCTGCTCGTGCTGGACCCTGATCAGCGACGCCTTGTGCTCACGATAGTAAAAAAGCACCTCGAATAGGCCATTTGCCAGCAGCGCGACCGCGACGACGGCCACGAACAGGGCGACATATTTGGTGAATAGCCGGGTCCTGATCCCTGGCCCCGCCACACCGGACACGACGCCCTCCGCCGCGGCGCTCGGCAGCGTCCTGGCTTGCTGGGTGTCGGGATGGAGGGAAAGGCTCATCCCACCAAACCTAGCAAGAAGGCCGGACCTTGTCTCTCGCAAGCAAGGGAAAGAGCGCGGGATCATGGCCGGTGCCCGGGGCCAAAAGAAAGGGGGCGGCAACGGATTGACCGCTGCCGCCCTCTTATTCAGGTGCCTCAAGGCTTCAGGTTGGCCGCAGCGCCTTGGAGCCGAGGTCGAGATCGGCGACCTGCTTGTTCCGCTCGGAATCGGCAACCGCGCGATGGTCGGTCGCCAGCACCACGTAGACCGCGGGCAGCACGAACAGCGTGAACAGCGTGCCGATCGACATGCCGGCGACGACCACGAGGCCGATCGAGAAGCGACTGGCTGCGCCCGCACCGGTCGCGGTCAGGAGCGGGATCAGGCCCGTCACCATCGCCGCCGTGGTCATCAGGATCGGCCGCAGGCGGATGCGCGCGGACATCTCGATGGCCGAGCGGCGGTCGAGCCGTTCGTTGACCTGGAGCTCGTTGGCGAACTCCACCATCAGGATGCCGTGCTTGGTAATCAGGCCGACCAGGGTCAGCAGACCGACCTGGGTGTAGATGTTCATCGTCGCCATGCCGAAGAACAGCGGGATCAGGGCGCCGACGATCGCCATCGGCACCGAAATCATGATCACGAGCGGATCGCGCAAGCTTTCGAACTGCGCCGCCAGCACCAGGAAGATGATCACCAGCGCGAAGCCGAAGGTGACCGCGAGCTGATTGCCTTCCTGAACATACTGCCTGCTGTCAGCGAGATAGTCGTGGCTGAAGCCTTGCGGCAGCTTCTTGGCCTCGCCTTCGAGGAAGTCGACCGCCGCGCCGACGGTCACGCCGGGCATCGGCACCGCCGAGAAGGTCGCCGAATTGAGCTGATTGTAGTGCGTCAGCGAGTTCGGGTCGGTCCTGGTATCAATCGACACCACCGTCGACAGCGGAAGCTGCTGACCGGTGTTGGTTGTCACATAATAGCCACCCAGCGAATCCGGCGAAAGCCGCTTGCCGCGCGGCACCTGCGGAATCACCTGGTAGGAGCGGCCCTCGAGGTTGAAGCGGTTGACGTAGTTGCCGCCGAGCAGCACCGCGAGCGCG
The DNA here is from genome assembly GCF_023074015.1 of Bradyrhizobium sp. 142. Lineage (NCBI taxonomy): Bacteria > Pseudomonadati > Pseudomonadota > Alphaproteobacteria > Hyphomicrobiales > Nitrobacteraceae > Bradyrhizobium > Bradyrhizobium sp. 142. The sequence continues at coordinate 38,449 of NZ_JADPKQ010000004.1, read as the reverse complement.
CTGCCGACGTTCTGCATGTTGATACCGAGATCCTGAGCCTTGGTGCGGTCGACCTTCACCGTCACTGTCGGCTGATTGTAGGCGAGATCGCTGTCGGAGACGATGAACATGCCGCTCTTGCGCGCGGCGTCCTTCAGCTTCTCCATCTGCTCATACACCGTCTGGAATCCCGCGGTGGAGTTGATCACCATCTGCACGGGCAGGCCACCCGGTCCGCCCGGCAGCGGCGGCAGGTTGAACGCAAAGGCCTGCACGCCCTCGATCTTGGAGAGCTCGGCCTGCACCAGCGGCTTCAACTGGATCGACGAACGCTTGCGCTCCTCCCACGGCTTCAGCAGCATGCCGGCGATGCCGCCCTGCGGGCCGTTGATGCCGTTCAGCACGAAGCGCAGATCGGTCTCGGGAAACTTCTGGAATTTCTCGTCGAGCTTTTCGCCATAGAAATCGACATAGTCGATGTTGGCGTATTTCGGCGCTTTGGTCACCGCGAACACGATGCCCTGGTCTTCCTCCGGCGCCAGCTCCTTCGAGGTGTGCATATAGAGGAAGCCGACCAGCCCGAGGATCGTCACCGCGAACAGGCCGGTGATGGCCTTGTAGTCGAGCGAGCGATCGAGCCTGCGGCCGTACCACCGCGTCATGGCGCCGAACACCTTGTTGACCAGCTTTGCGAACCGGCTCTCCTCGGTGTTCTTCAAAAGCACCGAGCACATCATCGGCGACAGCGTCAGCGCGATCACCCCGGACACGATCACCGAGCCCGCGAGCGTGAAGGCGAATTCGCGGAACAGCGAGCCGGTGAGGCCGCCGAGGAAGCCGATCGGCGCGTACACGGCGGCGAGCGTGATCGTCATCGAGATGACGGGACCGACGATTTCGCGCGCGCCCTGCAGCGACGCCTGTACCGGCGTCTTGCCCTCTTCCAGATGCCGATGGATGTTCTCCACCACGACGATGGCGTCATCGACGACGAGACCGATCGCGAGCACCATGGCGAGCAGGGTCAGCAGGTTGAAGCTGAAGCCCAGCGCCAGCATCAGCGTGCAGACGCCGATCATCGACAGCGGGATGGTGACGACGGGAATGATGACCGAACGGAACGACGCCAGGAACAGGAAGATCACCACGATCACGATGATCACGGCCTCGCCCAGCGTCTTCTCCACCTCGTCGATCGACGATTGGATGAATTTGGTCGAATCGTAGGCGACCTTCATCTTCATCGACGGCGGCAAATTGCGCTCGAGCTCGGGGAACAGCGCGCGCACGCCCTTGACCAGCGTCAGCGGGTTGCCCTGCGGCGTCGCCTGCACGCCGATAAAGATCGCGTGCTCGCCGTTGAAGGCAACGCTCGCATCCGTGCTTTGGGCGGCAAGCTCGACGGTGGCGATGTCCTCCATCCGCACGAAGCCGCCGTCCTTGGCCTTGACGATCATCTTCTTGAACTGGTTGACGTCGGTGAGACCCGTGTTCGTCGAGATGTTCGAGACGATGAGGTAGCCCTTGGTCTGGCCCGCGGCGGACTGGAAGTTGTTGGCGGCGATCGCGGCCGAGACGTCAGCCGGGGACACGTTGCGGCCCGCCATCTTCGCTGGGTCGAGCCACAGCCGCATCGCAAAGGTCTGGCCGCCGAGGATGTCGGCCGAGGCGACGCCGTCGACGGTCGACAGCACCGGCTGCACCACGCGCGTCAGATAGTCGGAGATCGCCGAGCCCGACAGCTCCTCCGAGGAGAAGCCGAGATACATCACGGCCGTGGTCTGCCCCGTGGTCTTGGTGACGATCGGGTCGTTGGATTCCTTCGGGATCAGATATTTGACCGAGTTCGTCTTGGCCAGAACCTCGGTGAGTGCCTGGTTCGGATCGAAGTTCAGCTTGATGTAGACCTGGATCGTCGAGGTGCCGAGCACCGAGGACGAGGTGATGTAGTCGACGCCCTCGGCGGAAGCGACCGCCTGCTCGATCGGCGTGGTGATGAAGCCCTGGATCAGGTCGGCCGACGCGCCGGGATAGACAGTCGTGATGTTGATGACCGTGTTAGAAAGCTTGGGATATTGCCGGATCGGCAGCACCATCGCAGCGCGCAAGCCGATCAGCAGGATCAGCAGGCTGACGACGACCGACAGGACCGGACGCTTGATGAAAATATCGGTAAGGGCCATCGCGGCGATCTCGATTTCTATGTCTCAAGAAGCGTGATCCGGCCGGGCCGGATCACGCAATTGTATGGTTAGTAGCGCGGCGGTTGCGCCGGGATCTGCGGGGCCGGGTCGGTGGAAATCGACACCGGCGCGCCCGACTGCAGCTTGAGCTGGCCGACGGCGACGACCTTGTCGCCCGGCTTCACACCTTTGAGGATTTCAACGCGACCCTCGACTCGGCTACCGGTCTGCACGAAGGTGCGCACCGCGCTCAGGCTGGTCTTGCCGTCTTCTTCCTTCTTCTCGGTGATCACGAACACTGAGTCGCCGTACAGCGTGTAGTCGACCGCCGTCTCCGGCACGGTGATCACGGCCGGCTTATCCGGCAGCACCACCGTGGTGGTCACGAACATGCCCGGCTTCAGGATCTTCTCCGGATTAGCGACGGTGGCCTGCACGCGGATGTTGCGGGTGTCGGCCGAAATCTGCGGCTCGATCGTGGTGATCTTGGCGTCGAACGTGCGGCCCGGATAGGCGTCGACCCTCAGCCGAACCGATTGGCCGACCTTGAGGTTGCCCGAGTCCTTTTCCGTCACCGTGAAGTTCGCCCACAGCTCCGACAGGTCGGTCAGCGATACGATGGCCGTACCGGCCGTCAGATACTGTCCGACCTCGACCTTGCGGACGCCGAGATCGCCGGAGAACGGTGCGCGCACCAGCTTCTGCGAGATCAGCGCCTCAGTCTTAGCGATGCCGGCCTGCGCCTGGTCATAGGCCGCCTGCGCCTGGTCGACGGTCGCCTGCGGACCGAACTGGCGCGAGGCCAGCTGCTTGGCGCGGTCGAGCGACAGCTGTGCGACGGTTGCCTGTGCCTTGAAGTTGGCGAGATCGCCCTGCTCCGGCGTGTCGAACAACTGCACCAGCGGCGTGCCGGCCTCGACATGCGTGCCCGGCTCGAACTTGATCTCGGTGACGCGGCCGTTGACGTCGGCGCTGACGTCGACCTGGTGCACGGCGGCGAGACCGCCGACCGCGGTGAGCAGGTTCGGTATGACCTCCGACTTCGCCTCGGCCGCGCTGACCGCGACCGGCGGCGGCTTGTTGTTGGCGAAGAACTGCTTGATCATCTGGCCGCGGAAATAATTGAACCAGACGAGACCACCGACGAGCACGCTCAGGAGCGTGCCCACGATGATGAACCACAGCACCGGTCGAACCGGACGCTTGGGAGCCTTGTCGATCGGTTCGCCCGAAATCTTGTGTTCGGTTACGATGTTCATGTCATGCACTTTCTGCAATCGCCTTCTTGCCCACACCCGGCGCCAAAGCGCGGTCCAGATGCGAAGCAATTGCGGCGTCGTTAAGTCCGATACCCCTCAGGAGAAACTCACAGAGCTGGCGCTCCAGATCGTTCGCCTTGCCGTAGTCGAGGCAAGGCGTGGCCGGCAGCCTGGTCAGCGCAGCCGTCATCACCGAATGATGCGCAAACCAGAACAGATTGAGCGGCTCGCCGATGCACGGCCGAGCGTCGCCGGCGGCGACCGCGCGCTCGAGCGAAGCGACGAAGACCGCGCCGATCAGCATTTCGACCTTTGCATATAGCAAACGCGCGAACTCGCCATCATCCAGATGGCTCGTAGCCATCAATCGCAGGCGCTGGGCCTCTTCCTGATCGGGGCCGTCGGCGATATGAAGGAAATGCTGGACCATGCCGCGGATCAGCTCGACCAAGGTGACGGTCGAGGGCTCCCGTTCCAGCAACTCCATCAGCGCCGGATCGGCCTCGCACTCATCGCTGAGAATTTCAGCGTAGAGCGCCGCTTTGGACGGGAAATGCTTGAACAGCAGCGCCTCGGAAATGGCAGCGGCGGCCGCCACGCTCTTGGTCGTGGTGCCGGTATAGCCGTGTCGGGCAAAGCAGCGCTTTGCGGCGCCGAGGATCAATTGACGCCTCAGGTCGCCCGTCATTCGCAGTGAACTCATGCGAGTGAGTAAGCACTCACCCACGCAAAAGTCAAGCTAAATGGTGCGATGCAACCTACAAGGAAATCTCCTAAAGGTATCTATTGGTTCTAATAAAGGTATCTATTGGTTCTAAATCGGCTGGAAGCCGAGCTCACCGCGGATCCGGTTGAGGATGTAAGTCCCGTCCCGGCTTGGCAAAATCCGCTCCAAATTGGCGTTGGCGATCTTCACATTGGCAAATTTCGGTCCCGCCGACGCCTCGTGGACGGCTGCGGCGAAGCTCTCAACCTCCGCCATGGTCGAGATCGCGCAGGCGTCCGCGATGCCGCAGGCCCTGGCGACGCCGACGAGATCGGCCGCCGCTGAAGTGTGGCTGGTCTGGCCGCCGGTCTCGCCGTAGCACTCGTTGTCGAGCACGACGATCGACAGGTTGGGTGGCTTCTGCAGGCCGATCGTGGCGAGGCTGCCCATGCCCATCAGCATCTCGCCGTCGCCGGTGATGACCAGCACCGGCAGCTTTGGCAGCGCCAGTGCGAGCCCGAGCCCGATCATCGCCGCGCCGCCCATGCCCCCCCAGAGATAGAAGTTGCGCGGATGGTCGCCGGCGGCGGTGATGTCGTTGGTGGAGGCACCTAAGCCGCCGATCGCGACGATATCCTTGCGGTCAGCCAGCAGAGTCGAGACCACCTGACGGCGGTCGAGGAGATTGGCCTTGCTCATTTGGTGAAAACCTTGGCGCCGATCAGGCGCTGCGACAGCAGGACGGCCGTTGGTGTCAGCGCGTTATAGGCCTGCGCTGCGGCCGCCTCTAACACCGCGGGCACCTCGGCCGCATTGGAGGCGCGCAGCACCTTGATGCCGGAGAGCTCGAACACGCCCTGCGTGGTCGATCCCATCGGCACCTGCCACGGATTGAACTCGCCCCACTCGCCGCGCATGGTCACGAGGGTGAGGAACGGAAAGCGCAGGATCGGGATCAGCGACAGCATGTTGATGCAATTGCCGACCCCGCTCGACTGCATCAGCAGCACGCCGCGCTGGCCGCCGGTCCAGGCGCCGGCCAGGAGCGCCACGCCCTCCTCCTCAGTCGTCAGCGGAATGCCGCGCATCGTGGACGATGCCAGCACCCGCTGGATCAGCGTCGAATGGCCGGCATCGGGCACGTATGGCACCTGCCGGACGTCGTAGCGTTGCAATGTCGCGAAAATGTCGTCGGGCCAGTTCGGGGCCGTGTCGGCTGCGTCAGCGCGGGCGTGCATTTTCCTGTCCGTCGGCTACAAATCACGGCATGACTGTAGACGGACGCACGCCTCGATCGAACCACAAAAGCGGCATATCGGGTTTAACCGGCGGGTATAACGGGATGAATGCAGATGCGAAGGAGTTGGCGGCAAGCTTCGACCTTGAGAAGCTGACGCCGCAATTCTACGACAACCCCTACCCGACTTATCGTGCACTGCGGGAGAATGAGCCGGTCAAGCGCCTGCCGAACGGCACCGTGTTCCTGACCCGGTACGACGATCTCGTCGCCACCTACAAGAACACGAAGTCGTTCAGCTCGGACAAGAAACGCGAGTTCGCGCCGAAATACGGTGACACCCCGCTCTACGAGCACCACACCACGAGCCTCGTCTTCAACGATCCGCCCGCGCATACACGGGTGCGGCGCCTGATCATGGGCGCGCTGTCGCCGCGTGCGATCGCCGGCATGGAGGGCGACCTGATCAAGCTGATCGATGGTCTGCTCGATGCCATCGCCGCCAAGGGCCGCTGCGAACTGATCGAGGACTTCGCCGCTTCGATTCCCATCGAGGTGATCGGCAATCTGCTCGACGTGCCCCATGATCAGCGCGCGCCGCTGCGTGACTGGTCGCTGGCGATCCTGGGAGCGCTCGAGCCGGTGGTGTCGAGCGAAGCGGCCACGCGCGGCAACAAGGCAGTGGAAGACTTCCTCGCCTATCTCTCGACGCTGGTCGCGCGCCGCCGCCAAAAGCCCGGCAACCCCGAGCGCGACGTGCTGACGCGCCTGATCCAGGGAGAGGAGAACGGCGAGCGGCTGACCGAGAAGGAGCTGCTGCACAACTGCATCTTCCTGCTCAATGCCGGACACGAGACCACCACCAATCTGATCGGCAACGGCCTTGAGGCTCTGCACCGAAATCCGGATCAGAAGCAGCGGCTGATCGACAGCCCCGAGCTGATCAAGACCGCCGTGGAAGAGGTGCTGCGGTACGAGAGCTCGAACCAGCTCGGCAACCGCATGACCACTGAACGGGTTGAGCTCGGCGGCGTCATGCTGGACGCCGGCACCTCGATCACGCTGTGCATCGGCGCGGCCAATCGCGATCCCGCGCAGTTTCCGGACCCCGAAAGCTTCGACGCTGCGCGCACGCCGAACCGGCATCTCGCCTTCGCCACCGGCGCGCACCAATGTGCCGGCATGGCGCTGGCGCGGCTCGAAGGCGCGATTGCGATCTCGCGTTTCCTGGCGCGCTTCCCGAACTATGCCGTGAGCGGCCAGCCGGTGCGCGGCGGACGGGTGCGATTCCGCGGCTTTTTGAGCGTGCCCTGCTCGATCGGCTGAGGCTTGGCGACAAAAAAGTCGAAAACAACCCCATGCACAGTAGCGGATGGTCGGCGGACGATTGCCTTGTGGATCCGCATAACCATTTGACAAGGGGAGGCAAATCGGCGGGATCGCACGCCTCGCCAACGGCCGATGCCGGCGCAGCAATGGAGTGACGAAGATGAATTCGTCGGTCATTGATTTCCTCGCGACCGAAGCGCGCTTTGGCGCCCGCAATTACGAGCCGATAGGTGTCGTCCTGTCGCGCGGCGAAGGTGTCTGGGTGTGGGACACCGAAGGCAAGCGCTACCTCGATTGCCTCTCGGCCTATTCGGCAGTCAACCAGGGCCACTGCCATCCCAAGATCCTGGCGGCGATGGTGGAACAGGCCCGCAGGCTGACGCTCACCTCGCGCGCCTTTCACAACGACCAGCTCGCCCCGTTCTACGAAGAGATCGCGGCGCTGACGGGCTCCCACAAGGTGCTGCCGATGAACAGCGGCGCCGAGGCGGTCGAAAGCGCGATCAAGTCGGTGCGCAAATGGGGCTATGAGGTGAAAGGCGTGCCGGACGGCCAGGCCGAGATCATCGTCTGTGCCAACAATTTCCACGGGCGCACGCTGGGCATCGTCGGCTTTTCAACCGACCCTGAGACCCGCACCCACTTTGGGCCGTTCGCGCCGGGCTTCAAGATCATCCCGTTCGGCGACGCGGCGGCGCTGGAAGAAGCGATCACGCAAAACACCGTCGCCTTTCTGGTGGAGCCGATCCAGGGCGAAGCCGGTGTCATCATTCCTCCGGCCGGCTATTTCACCAAGGTGCGGGAGCTCTGCACGGCCAACAACGTCATGCTGGTGCTCGATGAGATCCAGACCGGGCTCGGCCGCACCGGCAAGCTGCTCGCCGAACAGCACGAGGGTATCGAGGCGGACGTGACGCTGCTCGGCAAGGCCTTGTCCGGCGGCTTCTATCCGGTCTCAGCCGTGCTCTCGAACAACGACGTGCTCGGTACATTGAGACCCGGGCAGCACGGTTCGACGTTCGGCGGCAACCCGCTTGCCTGTGCGGTGGCGCGCGCGGCGATGCGCGTGCTGGTCGAGGAAGGCATGATCGAGAACGCGGCCAGGCAGGGCGCGCGCTTTTTCGAAGGCTTGAAAGACATCCGTGCCAACACGATCCGCGAGGTGCGCGGGCGCGGCTTGATGCTGGCGGTCGAGCTGCATCCCGAGGCCGGCCGCGCTCGCCGCTACTGCGAGGCGCTCCAGGGCAAAGGCATCCTCGCCAAGGATACCCATGAGCACACGATCCGGATCGCGCCGCCGCTTGTGATCACCAGCGACGAAGCCGACTGGGCGCTGGAGCAGTTCGCCACGAGCCTGACGCAGGATTTCTCTTGAGGCTGCCTGCGTCGGAAGATCGCAATGCCGGCCGCGGCCATTAACGAACGATTCCGCCACCTGTGCGTTGATGCTTGTGGGCGATTTCGAGCTGGGAGCGGCGATCATGCTGCCGCGTGGCGTTTGCCTGACGGCTTTTTTGGTAGGTGTCTCGATGCTGGCGGCGAATGTCAACGCGTCCGCCCAGGGACACGGAAGGGGTGGACCACCGGGGCCGGCCGCAGCGCCGGCCGCTCGGCCAGCCGCACCACCTGCCATGGCCCGTCCGGCGGCGCCACCGGCCATGGCGCGGCCCGCCGCGCCGCCCGCCATGACGCGTCCCTCCGCCCCCGCATTCCATCCACCTGCCATGCCGCAGCGCCCCGCCATGGCACCGCATCCGGCGCCGCACATCGCCTCACCGCCGCCGCGCCCGACCCCACATTTCGCTGCGCCGCCGCGCCCTGCCCCGCACGTGGCGTCGCCCCGGCCTGAATTCCACCGGGCGCCGGCAGCGCCGCAACGACCGGCCATGGTACCGCGGCCGACGCCGCATATCGCCGCCCCCTCGCGTCCAGGCGCACCGCCGGCCGTGAGCGAGCGGCTGTCGCGACGGGAGCAGATCCAACAGCGTGCGCAACAGCCTCAGCAGCAGATCCAGCAGCGCCAGCAGATGGTGCAGCAGCGGCAGCGCGAGATGCTGTCGCGCCAGACGGCGGATCGCCAGAATCGCATCGATCGCCTGCAGCAGCGCGTGCAGCAATTGCAGTCGCAGAAGCTGGAAGGCGCGCGGGCGCAACGCCAGCAGCAACGGATGCTCCAGACGCAGAACCGCTTGCTCGAGCGCGAGCAGCGCGCGCAGCAAAGTGACCTGGCGCGCCAGCAGCGGCTTGGATTACAGGCTCCGGCCGGACGTGCCCCAGCTGCTGCGGCCGCCGCGCAGGCTGCCGAACGCGGGCGGTTTGCCGCGCGCTTCCGCGAGCAGGCCACTGCGCAAACCCAAGCGGCCCTCGTCGCCCGTCAGAGCGGCTGGGCTCCCCGGCAGGCCTGGCGACACCGCCATCCCGCGGCGTTCGTGGCGTGGCTCGGGCCGGTGTTCTGGCCCTACGCCTATTCCGACATTTTTGACTACACGTTCTGGTCCTATGCCTACGAGCCCGGCTATTGGGCGTACGCGTATGACGATTTCGTCGATACCGTGTTCTGGGGTGGTGACAGCCCGTATTCCGCTTATGCCAGCACCAATCCGTATGACTATCCGCAAGCCGGCGGCGGCTACCGCGCGCGCCAGCGCGCCAGCGTGAGCCCGCAAACGCTGCGGCAATTGTGCGGCACACCGGACAAGGGCGTCACCGCCTGGCCGCTTGCCGATATCGCGCAGGCGGTGCGGCCGACGCCGGAGCAACGCGCGCTGCTCGACGAGTTGAAGACCGCGGCGGCCAAAGCTGCCGATGTATTCAAGGATTCCTGCGCGGAGACTTACGCGCTGACGCCGCCCGGCCGGTTGAAAACGATGATGAACCGCATCAGCGCGACGCTGGAAGCTGTCAAGATCGTGCGACCGGCACTGGAAAATTTCTACAACTCGCTGAGCGACGAGCAGCAGGCCCGCTTCAACGCGCTCGGCCCCAATGTCGGCGAGCGCTCGCAGCAGCAGGAAGCCAGTGCCGAGACCTGCGGCGAGCCGAAGTCCGGTCTCACCCAGTTCCCGATCCAACGGATCGAGGCTGTGCTCCACCCCGCAGGCAAGCAGAAGGAAGCGCTCGACCGCCTCAGCGAAGCGACGGCGAAGGGCGTTGCGGACCTGCAGGCGGCCTGCCCGAACGATGTGCCGCTGACGCCGGTCGGACGGCTGGAAGCGATGCAGCACCGGCTCGAGGCCATGCTGACGGCCGCCAAGCTGGTTGAACCTGCCCTCGACGAGTTCTATGCCACGCTGAGCAGCGAGCAGAAGGCGCGCTTCAACACGCTGCAACAGGTCGCACGCGAGTGAGGGTTGCGTCGCGCACTCTCGTTGCAACGCGCCGCGGGCAAACGACGTGGACGACGACGTAATCGCCCAGCCTCAAAGCTCGACGCTTGACGAGAATATCCGTGTCGGGGCCGCGGCTCCCTGTGAGGCGTGCGGTGGCACGGCATGCAAGCGACAGCCTCGTTCGTTCCGTCCTCACGCGGCGGAAATCGTCTCCCTTTGAGCGTCATTCGTGTTCGTGATCGCTTGAGGCCGCTCAATCTCATTCGAGCTAATGGCGTTGCATTGCTGGAAATAAGAAGACAGCTCAAGATGGGCTAGGTGATCCCAGTATTCTGCTTCTGCGAGCAGCTTCCATTTGTTCATGCTGTTGTACGCGGCCTGTTGACGGCACAGCGAACTCATCGCACGCAAGCGTCGTACCTTCTCTACTGCCTCCACTGCGAACCTCCCTTCGCGCTTGTTTGCTTACAAACGCATTTGTGTTGTCACAACTTCGCAGATTGAATTGAGGAGTGATAGTCCGGTGTTTGACGGTGAATCGATGACAGCGCAATCGTCTGACTTTTCACCGAATAATCGAGCCGACAGCGCCGCGCCTCCCTTCGGCTTGCGTACGCAGCAACAAAGCTCGCTTTGGACGAGCGGTTCCTAAGAGCAGGTGCATTCCATTTCAGGACTGAAATTTTAATTGTGAGCGGCCCGTCCCTGCATGGTGGTTAGCTTCCGATCAGCCCGGACCGGACAAAGTTTGATCCCGAAACTATTTTGGCCCGGCGCATTGGACTGCAAGACCGCCTTGGGGCGGTCTTTCTTTTTTCGACGCACCGAAACGGGTCCGGGGATGGACCACGCCGGCGCGTTCGGCAAATATCGCCAGCCTTGTCACGGCGGTCACAACGATGGCCCCGACGATTACACGTCGGGGCCATTCAAGATCATCAGGCATGGGTACATCCGCCGTGCCTGCTGATCGTTGTGCCACTGATTACCGCATCCGATCTGGCGCACACTGTGGCGAGGCTGCGGCAACGGGGTGATGACATTCTGCCTGAAAGCTGATGGCTGTCCACCTTTGGTTGGTAGTACTCCGACCAGCTCGCTGAACCGCACGATCTGGCCGCTTCGGCGCCCTACACGACGTAGGCAAGCCTTAGGTGCGTCGCACGGACTGATGTCCAACCAAATCCAACGGGGCACAGCAACGTTGCGGTGGGCTGCTTCTCGGATGGGCTAGCCTCGGATATCGGCGATATCTATTCGATCACCTCGTCGGCGCGCGCTAGAAGCCCTGCCGGTACGGTCACGCCGAGAGCCCTTGCCGTCTTAAGATTGGCCGCCAACCATAATTCGGCTGGAAATTCGATGGGCAGGTCACCCGGTCGAACACCCCTAAGGATTTTATCTACAAAGTAGCCAGCGCGACGATAGCACCAGCGCAAATCTACCCCGTAGCTGACGAGACCGCCGTGGATAACGTGCTCGCGATATCCGAAGACAGTTGGCAGTTGCTTTTCAAGAGCAATGGCGCCGATCTGCTCGCTCATGTTAAGCAACAGGTTGGTCTGAAGGACAACGGCGACATCGACCTCTCCGCTCGCCAACGCAGCGAGCGCATTCGGAATGTCCTTTACCGTACTGGCATCGGCTTCGACCACGCTGAGGCTCAAAGCCCCGCAAGCTGCCTTCAAATCCCCGACTTGAGGCGGGCCCTTGGGATCGTTCATGTTGGTAAGCAGGCCGACGCGCCGTGCCGTCGGCACGATTTCTCGCGCGAGTTCGATTTGTTTGGTCGGCAAACCGACGATGTAGGGCTCAATGCCCGTTACGTTTCCCCCGGGCGGGCTTCGCTGGCAATCAAGCCAAGATGAACCGCGTCGGCAAGAGCGGCACAGACAATCGGTATTGTCGATGTGGCCTTGCGGGCAGCGACGGCTTCCAGTGTTGCAGGCGCAGCGATAATATCGGGTTTGAGCAGAGCCACCATCTCCTCAATGGATGGTACATGGTCCCGGAAGACTTCCGTTCGCCGAATGATATCAAGGTTACGGCCTTGCTCGTAACCGAACTCAAAGAGCCCTTTAACAAAACTGCCGAACGTCAAGTCCACTATGAATTGCGGCGTCTTCACGCCCGGAGGCGCGGCTCCTGCCCACGCGATGAGCGGACGTTTTGGCACAGACTGCGCGCTTGAGCCTCGGCCAAATAATGTCGAGGCGGCTGCAGCGCCAATGACGCCGAGATTTCCGACGAATTCCCGCCGTCGCATGTGTCCCCCGTAGGACGCTATTGGTGACGAGGTCAGCACCTTCCGGCGGGCCTGTACGACAATTTGCGAGCCTGTCGCTTCAAGGGGCCATTCGCCGGAGCATGGTCGAGATGGGTGAATCGCGTCGGTTTACCGCTGGGCGAGTGACCTTCGGTTTATCCCGGCCTCCGGACATGTCGCTGCATTGCGCCCACTGACGCGACGGGCCAAAAGCTGACCCTCGCCGAACGTCTAGTTGGATCATTGCGCGGGAATGCTTGCGAGCTTTAATGCCCGGGCGCGACGGAATCCGATGATCAGGGCCGAGAACGCCGGCACAAAGAACATGAGCGCTGTGAATATTATCGCGAAGTCCTTGCCCGTGGCAGAGAGCGCAGTTGAGCGAACGCTGCCGCTTAGCCTCATCCTGAAAAGACCGCGCAGCGGTTGTCTCGAAGGACGAGGCGCGCGCTCAGGCAGCCCAAAAGGCCAGATGCGATTTGCCCTGCGGCCAGCCCAGGCGAACCTGATTTCATCACGCCCTACACCACCGATCTATGCCGCTCGATGCAGGACCGGGGCATAGCAACGCTGCGGGGGGCTGCTTCGTGCTTCTCGTTAGCCGCATGTCCGGCATTCGGCCGAGAGCGGCCCAATGCGGTGAAGGGCGAAGGTCCGAGATGGCACAGAAGCGGGACTCACGTTCACAATCTCGTCCGCAGCGAAAGTGCCGGCGCGAAGGTGCAGTCCTGACTTGACTATCCCGCGGCTAAACCGGCCACAGATAGAAGGGGCCGCCTAGCGGCCCCTCTGCTTATTTTTGAAGGTTTGCGGCAAACAGCTTGGCTGCTTCGGCCTTCGCTTCCTGATCCGCCTTGGCGTCGTATCTGAGCGGCAAGTTGAACTTCTTGCCGAGTTCGGTGGCTTCGGGGTTCGTGAACGCGTGCACGGCGCCGGGGTACTCGATGATCCGGTAATCCGCCTTGGCGGCGTCAAAGTCCTTCTTGAGCGCATCGTACTGCTCGCGCTTCACGAACGGGTCGTCCGCGCCGTTCAGAATGAGGATTTTCGCTTTGACGGTTCCCGGCGCCGGTGCGGGAGTGTTGAGACCAAGCGTTGCGTGAACGCCCGCAACGGCGGCGAGATCGGCGCCGGCGCGCGCCATGTTCAGCACGACCGCCCCGCCGAAGCAGTAGCCAACGGCGCCGATCCGTTGGGGATTGACCGAGGCCTGCTTGGCAAGCTGCTGCCGCGCGGCGTTGAAGCGCTGCTCCATCACCTTCGGGTCCTTCATCACCGACCCCGAGAGCGCACCGGCGTCCTTCGGATTGTCGGCGGTCTTGCCGTCGCCATACATATCCGCAATGAAGGCTGTGTAGCCCTGCTCCGCGAACTTCCGCGCCTCGTTGTGGATATGCTTGGTGATGCCCCACCATTCGTGCACCATCACGATGCCGGGCCGCTTGGCCTGGGTCGCGTCGTCGTAGACAACGAAGCCCTTCATCGTGGTCTCGCCATCCGTGTAGGTGACCGGCTCTTCCCTGACCGCTGCGTGTGCGCTCGCAACCATTGCGATGGCGCAAAGTGCTCCCACTATGTTCGTTCGCATGCTTGACCTCCCGCGGGTTTGGCACAACCCTACATTGGCATACCAACGATTCCCGCGCTAGGCCTTGAGAGCGGTGCCAGTGCACTCGCAGGCTGCGCGCAATCTTTCAAGTGCTTGGGCGTCCGGCTTGAGGCATGCCGACATCGCGGGTGGTTTCGTTGTGCGAGCGATGTACTGATGCCGCCCTTCGTCAACAAGCGATACTAGCGAAATGAAAGAGGCCGCCCAACCGACGCGGCCCGAGTGGTGGGTTCCAGTTCCTCGATTGCGAGAACCGGCTCGACGCTCTTGTGAGGCTCGATCTTCTAGCCCGGTGCTGCTAGTCGCAACGGCGGACCCTGCGGACCGAACCGTCGTCACGCTCGATCGTAACGGTGCGGCATCCGCGATATCCGCGATCATATCCGTAGGCACGATAAGCGGGTCGATCATAGTCCCGGTAGTAACGGTGCTCCGGGCCCACTCTTACGCCGCCGAGCGGAGTCTCAACGGCAACTTGAGCCGACGCGGGCACAGTGGAGATCGGCGTGGCGATAGCGAAGCCAGCAACCGCCAGCACACCAGTCAGTAAAAGCGTTCTCATGAGAGTTTCCTCCTGAGTTATTGTATCGCTCTCCAACATCCCAGGCTGGGGCAAGGTTCCTGCGCGAACCTCATCCAAATGGCGGACGGCTCAGATTTTGGTCGCCCGCTTCGGACGGATACGGGCAGAAGCCCCGCCGCGCATGTTCCCGGACCAAACAAATACCGTCTGTTGAGGGTCATTCGCGACCGGGTCGAGCCAGCAGCAAGTCCGACCAATGTCCGTACTGCCGCCGAGAACGGGAGTCGGTTCAGAGCATTAGGGCCATACTGACCGGTCGAACCAGCCCTGGACGAGTCCTGTGCCACACTGAGCAGCGAGCAGAAGGCGCCCTTCAACACACTGCGACAGGTCGCAGGCCCATGAGGGCAGCGCGACAGCGGGATGAGTTTGGTTGAATCGGCCGAGCCTCGAGCTCACTGACATCACCTCTCCCGTAGGGAGACAGTGTGATCGCATTTGAGAGTCGGGTTTCCCTGCGGCCGATCCTTCGAGACGCCCGCTTTGGCGGCTCCTCAGGATGACGATGGAATGCGCGGCAGCAGTTTCAACGGGCGCCGATGCCGCTAGCCTCATCCTGAGGTGCGCGGAACGCGCGTCTCGAAGGACGAGGCTCGCGCTCAAGCCGCCCAACAGGCCATATGCGATTGGCCCTGCGGCGAGCCCAGACAGCCGATCGAACCTGACTTCATCACGCCCTACACCACCGTCCGATGCCGCTCGATGCAGGTCCGAAGCACCTCGTTCATTGATCTGCCCCACCACTCGTTGGAGAAGATCTCGATCTCCGAGTAGCCGGCAAAGCCCTGCGCCTCGACGGCGGCGCGCAACCGTTTGATGTCGATGACGCCGTCGCCCATCATGCCGCGGTCGTTGAGGATGTCCCTGGTCGGGACCAGCCAGTCGCAGACGTGGAACGCAAGCAGACGATCTTGGCCGGCGCGTGCAATCTGGCCCATCAGCTCCGGATCCCACCAGATGTGATAGACGTCGAGCGCGACGCCGAGCATGCCGGTGCGACTAGGATCGAGCCGGTCGCAGATGTCGAGCGCATGCTTCGTCGTGTTCACGCAGGCGCGGTCCGCCGCATAGGCCGGATGTAGCGGCTCGATCGCCAGCGGCAGTTTTGCCTGTTTGGCGTAATCGAGCATCTCGGCCAACGCCTCTTCGACCTGGGTTCGCGCGCCGGCGATGTCCTTCGAGGTCTCGCTGCCCGGCCGCGAATATTGCGGCAGGCCGCCGACAACCAGCACGATGCAGGGCGCGCCCAGCGCCTTGGCTTCATCGACGCAGCGGCGATTGTCATCCCGCACCTCGCCGCGCCGCGACGCGTCCGAGGTGAACATGCCGCCACGGCAATAGCCCGAAAGCTCGAGGCCGGCCTCGCGCACCGCACGCGCGGCACGCTCTAAGCCGACTGCTGCGACCTGGTCGCGCCAGGGATCGATGGCGCGGATGCCCTGACGCACGCAGGCGTCGATGATCTCGACGAGGTCACCCTGCTTGCGGACTGTCGCCGTGTTCAGCGACAGCCAACGATGGTCGGACGAAAAATCGCGCATCAGAGTTCGATCCCGTGCGAAGCCAGCACGATCTTCATCCGCCGCGTCGCCAGCTCCGGATTGGCGAGCAGGCCGGCTTTGTCGGCCAGACGGAACAGTTCGGCCAGATGCAGCATCGAGCGCGTGCTCTCCTGGCCGCCGGCCATGGTGAAATGATCTTGGTGGCCGTTGAGGTAAGCCATGAACACCACGCCGGTCTTGTAGAACCGCGTCGGCGCCTTGAAGATGTGCCGCGACAGCGGCACGGTCGCCCCAAGCACGTCGTGGAAGCCGGCCTCGTCGCTGGCGGCAAGCCGCGACAGCGCGTAGGACGCCGCCGGCGCGATCGCATCAAAGATGCCGAGCAGCGCGTGCGAGAATCCTTGGCTATCGCCGGCGATCAGCTCCGCATAGTTGAAGTCGTCGCCCGTGTACATCTTGATGCGCTTGTCCAGGCGACGGCGCATGTCGATCTCGCGCTGCTTGTCGAGCAGCGAGACCTTGACGCCGTCGATCTTGGCGGCGTTGCCGTTGATGATGCCGACGGCCGTGTCCATCGCCTTGTCGAGATCTTTCGTGCCCCAATATCCCGTCAGCGCCGGATCGAACATGTCGCCGAGCCAGTGGATGATCACGGGCTCGCGGACCTGCGACAGCACACGGTCATAGACTTTTGCGTACTCGTCGGCGTTGCGGCCGAGCTTCGCCAACGCGCGCGACGCCATCAGGATGATGCGGCCGCCGACCTTCTCGACCGCCGAGATCTGGTCTTCATAGGCGCGGATCACGTCGTCCAGGCTTTTGGCATCCTCCACCGCAAGGTGATCGGTGCCGGCGCCCGAGAATACCAGCGCGTTGCGCCGCTTGGCGGCCGCGACCGAGCGCGTGATCAGCTCCAGCGAGGTTGGCCAGTCCAGCCCCATGCCGCGCTGCGCGGTGTCCATGGCTTCAGCCACGCCGAGACCGAGATCCCAGACGTGCTCGCGGAAGGCGATGGTCTTGTCCCAGTCGACAGCGACCGACAGCCAGGGATCGTTGTCGGCGAAGGGATCGACGACGGTATGCACGGCCGAGAACGCGATGCGGTTCAGCGTGCCATCGAGCTTGGCGGGAAAGGTTCGTGACGCCGCGAGCCGGTAAGTCTCGATCGAGCGGTCGGCCTTCGGCAGCTTCAACGACAGGGACGACATCGGCAGGACGGGCTTGTTCATGATTTCGGACCTCTCCCCGTCATTGCGAGGAGTGAAGCGACGAAGCAATCCAGACTCTCTTCGTGGAGGCATTCTGGATTGCTTCGCTTCGCTCGCAATGACGACTCAACAAACATCGAGACTTATCCAATAGATCTCAGATCTTGATCGGCGCGACGTCGATCCAGCGCCGCTCCTTCCAGCTCTTCAGCGCGGATTCGGCGAGCTGCACGCCCTTGACGCCTTCGAGCAGCGTGAACTTGTAGGGCGCATCCTCGTAGACGTGGCGGATGAACATCTCCCACTGCTCCTTGAAGCCGTTGTCGTAGGTGACGTTGTCGGGCAGCTTCTGCCAGTCGCCGTAGAAATCGTGCAGCCGCTTCTCGTCCGGATTCCACACCGGCCGGGGCGTCGCCTGCCGCGCCTGGATCACGCAGTCGGAGAGGCCCGCGACCGCCGAGCCGAGCGTACCGTCCACCTGGAAGGTGACGAGGTCGTCGCGATAGACCCGCGTCACCCAGGACATGTTGATATGGGCGATGATTCCGCCCTTGAGCTGGAATGTCGCATAGGCGGAATCGTCCGCGGTCGCCTTGTACTTCTGGCCCTGCTCGTCATAGCGCTCGGGGATGTCGGTACTGCCGATGCACATGACGCTCTCGACCTCGCCGACCAGATTGTCGAGCACGTAGCGCCAATGGCAGACCATATCCAAAATGATGCCGCCGCCGTCCTCGTCGCGATAGTTCCAGGACGGCCGCTGCGCCTCCTGCCAGCCGCCTTCGAACACCCAATAGCCGAACTCGCCGCGCACCGAGAGGATGCGCCCGAAGAAGCCGGAGTCGCGCAGGAAGGCGATCTTCTTCAGGCCCGGCAGGAACAGCTTGTCCTGCACCGTGCCGTGCTTGACGCCCTTGGCGTTGGCGAGCTTGACGACCTCGAGCGCTTCTTCAAAATTCGTCGCAATCGGCTTTTCGCAATAGACGTGCTTTCCGGCATTGATGGCCTGGGTCAGCAGGCCGGGCCGCGCCTGCGTGGTCGCGGCGTCGAAGAACATGGTGTCGTTCTTGTCGGCGAGCGCCGCATCGAGATCGGTGGTCCAGCGGGTGATATTGAACTGCTTGGCGAGCCGCTCGACCTTGTCCGCACTGCGGCCCACCAGGATCGGATCTGGCATCACGCGGTCGCCGTTTTTCAGCCGGACGCCGCCCTGGTCGCGGATCGCGACGATCGAGCGGATCAGATGCTGGTTGAGCCCCATGCGGCCGGTGATGCCGTTCATGATGAGGCCGAGGCGTTGGGTGGTCATGCCAATTACTCCCAAGGTGATTTTGGCTGTTCGAGCGGGGCCAGCGCCGACCAGTCCGGATGGACCGACGTCGCAAAGCCCGTTGCGTGAAGCGATCCCGTCAGGAGATCGCCGTGGTGAATGTTGAGGCGGACGCCCTGCCCGGTGTCGGCGTAGAGATCAGGGTGCGCGGCCGCGAAAGCCTCGGCTTCCGCGGCGGGCGCATCGCCGAAGCCGTCGACATAGTGGTGGCCGTTGCGCTCGGCGTGCGCGATGCCGATAAAGGCGCCGAGTGCAAGGTCCTGTTGAATGGCAAGCCCAGCCTGGCAGGTCAGGTCCTCGCCGGTCACGAAGAATTTTTCGCCGCCAGTGCTCCATTTCGCCGCACGGGTCGCGTTGACGATGGACTTGTGGAGCCCCTTGCAGGACTTCGAGGAGATGCCGTGATAGCCGAGCGCACGCGCGGATGGGAACGCGTCGTAGGAATCATCGGCCTCATCGATGATGAAGTCGCGCCCGGCGAGCGAGCCGAGCGGCGACTGCCGCGTGATGTCGCGCGGCATCGGCTGTTCGATATAAAGCAGGCGTGACGAGATCGACCTCAGCGCGGCATCACGATCAAGCCGATCGATCAGCGCATGCAACGAGGCGAGATCGGCATATTGCTCGTTCGCGTCGAGGGTGACTTTGTAGTCATGAGCGAGCGTGTCGAGCTCCTTGCCGATACGCGCCAGCCTTGCCGTGTCGGCCGCGGGATCACCGGAGAGTTTCAGCTTGAAGTAACGCGCGCCGGCGTTCTCGCGGACATCGGCGACGCCGCCCTCACCTTCAATGGTGTCGTCGAGGCCGACGGTATGCCTGACAGCAACCCGCGGCAGCGGCTTTCGGCCGGAGAGAAACGTCGTGAAGTCCGTTTCCTTCAGGTCAGGCGAAAGCCGCGCATCAATACCAGCAATGTTGCCGGCCATGCCGTCAAAAAAGCTGGTCTCGGCGGCGCGAAGCAGCGCATCGAGGATCGCCTTGTCGATCTCCGCCAGGCCATAGGCGGCGGCAAGCGGCGGAATGTTCTCTTTCGCGCAAGCCGCGATCTGGGC
Source organism: Bradyrhizobium sp. 142 (assembly GCF_023074015.1). NCBI lineage: Bacteria > Pseudomonadati > Pseudomonadota > Alphaproteobacteria > Hyphomicrobiales > Nitrobacteraceae > Bradyrhizobium > Bradyrhizobium sp. 142. The sequence continues at coordinate 18,877 of NZ_JADPKQ010000004.1, read as the reverse complement.
GCCCATGCACGAGGCATGCAGTTCGAACGCCGTCTGGAATCCGGTCTGCGCCAGATAAAGCTCGCGTGCGATCTGAAGCGATCTTCGCAGCCCGTCGACCGTCTGCGCCGCTGACAGCTCCGGCCGCTTGTCGAACCATTTCGGCACCAGCAGCTCGGCGCTGGCGCCGACCGCGCTTCCCCTGCCCTCGACCTCGATCTCGACCCGCACGAACAGCTGCGGCGTCGCATTGATCGTGATCGCGCCAAAGCGGAACGGCCGCGCGAAATGCACGGGACGTTCGAAGAAGGCGATCTCTCGCAGCTTCAGGCGCGGAGCCATGGTGCTAAAACCACGCGAGGTGAATTTGATGCGACAGGCATGGCCGCGGGCGGCTCGCCTCTCCCGCTTGCGGGAGAGGTCGGCGCGTAGCGCCGGGTGAGGGTTCTCTCCTCAGTGGGACAGTCCCGATGCAGGAACACCCTCTCCCCAACCCTCCCCCGCAGGCGGGGGAGGGAGCGTAGCGAGCATGTGGTCCGTTTAGAGAAGACCATCCCCATCTAATCCAATGCCCCTTGCGAAAAGAAATGCTTGCGGATGCGCTGCACGAGCTCGGTGAAGACCGGATCGGCCATCACGTCGAGCGAACGCGGGCGCGGCAGCGGCACGTCGTAGATTGCGGCGACCGCACCGGGCCGCTCGGTCATGACCAGCACGCGGTCGGCGAGGAACACCGCCTCGGGAATCGAATGCGTGATCAGCAGCACCGTCTTCCTGGTCTCGCGCTGGATCCGCATCAGTTCTACGTTCATGCGCTCGCGCGTGAGCGCATCGAGCGCGCCGAACGGCTCGTCCATCAGCATGATCCTGGGATCGTGCACCAGCGCGCGGCAGATCGAGGCGCGCTGCTGCATGCCGCCGGAAAGCTGCCAGGGCAGTTTCTTCTCGAAGCCTTCCAGCCCGACCAGCTTCAACAGCGCCTTGGCGCGATCGAGATATGTTTGCCGCGGCAGCCGCTTCATGTCGATCGGCAGCATCACATTGGAGAGAATGTTGCGCCACGGCAGCAGCAGCGCATTCTGGAAGACGATGCCGACATTGCCGTGCGGCTTCGTCACCTTCTCGCCCTCGACCAGGATCTCGCCTGATGTCGGCGGCAGCAATCCCGAGATCAGCTTGAGCAGCGTGGACTTGCCACAGCCGCTTGGGCCGACCACGACGAAGAACTCGCCGTCATTGATGTGGAAGTCGAGCGGCCGCAGCGACGGCACGTCGCCATCGCGCGTCCGATAGGTTTTGGACGCGCCGGACAGTGTGATGCCCGACGCGCCGCTCGCGGCCCGGTCGCTCACCAGTCTCAGATGCGCGGCCGGCTGCACGGTATCATTTGCTAGGGGCGCTGGTTTCACGAATCGCCCTTCGGCAGATAGTCGTTGGAGTAGAAGGCCTTCGGGTTCTCCTTGGCCTTGGCATCGAGGCCGCCATATTCGACCATCAGGTTGACGCTATCGGTCATGTTCTGGTCGGTGACCTGGAATGGCCGCTTGCTCTTGGTCTCGGGCGTCCGGTAGAGCGGAATCGTCAACTCAAAGCCCTGCGTCAGTGTCTCGATCTTGCCGCCCTTCGGGTTGGCATCGAGGATCGACTGCGCCGCCGCCTTCGGCTCCTTCTCCGCGGCTTCGACCGCTTTGGTCGTCGCCGACATGAAGCGGCGGACGAGATCGGCATTGGCCTTCACATAGTCGGAGTTGGCGATGATGCCCGAGGAGACCATGTTGATGCCGTAGTCGACGAACTTGATCGGATAGACGTCCTTGCCGGTGGCGTCCTTGATCTTCATCGACTGGTCCATGACGTAGCCGAGCAACAGATCGGCCTGGCCGTTGATGACGGCGTTGAGCTTGGTCTGGCCGTCGCCGGCAACGGTCTGGAAGTCGCTCTCCTTCAGGCCGGTCTTCTTCAGGAACAGCGGCCAGATCTGGGTCATGGAATCCGCCGGCGTGATCGCCACCGTCTTGCCCTTGATGTCCTCGGGCTTCCTGATGTTCTTGTCGGAGAAACCCATGGCGGACATCGGGCTGGTCTGGAGCAGCACGCCCGTTGCGATCACCGGCGCGCCCTTGATCGCGGCGCGCATCATGGTGGGCACGTCGACATAGCCGAAGTCGGCGGTCTTGGCGGCCACAGCCTGCGTGGTCGCGGCCGAACCGCGGCCTTCCTGGATCTCGAGGTCGATGCCCGCGGCCGCATAGATACCCTTGGCCTTGCCATAGTAAAATGGCGCGTGCTCGCCATAGACGTACCAGTTCAGCATCAGTACGACCTTGTCGGCCGCCTGTGCCGGCATCGCCGCGAACACCATCAGCGCCACTGATGCAGCTCCTATCCACCGCTTCATCGTCACTCTCCCTTGTCGTTGTTGCCCGGCCGTTGGTGGCCGTTGGTTGCTCTGTTTTAAGAAGCGAAAATCACGTCCTCGCGCTGGCTGACATGCCAGGGAATGATCAGTTTCTCGATCCGGTCCACGATCCAGAACAGCACGACGCCGAGCAGCGCGAGGATCACGAGGGCTGCGAACATCGTCGGCAGGTCGAAGGTTCCGATCGAGCGCTGCATCACATAGCCAATGCCGGAATTGGAGCCGACGAACTCGCCGACGACAGCGCCGACCACGGCAAGCGTCACCGACACTTTGAGGCCGGAGAAGATCGCCGGCAGCGCATGCGGCAGGTTTACCGCGCAGAACACCTGGAACCGGCTGCCCTGCATGGCGCGGGCGAGATCGACCATGTCAGGGTCGACCGATTTGAAACCCTGCACGGCCGAGACCACCACCGGGAAAAAGCCGAGCAGGAAGGCCGAGATCACTTTTGGAATGATGCCGAAGCCGAACCAGACCACGAACAGCGGCGCAATCGCGATCTTCGGCACCGATTGCGAGAACACCAGCAGCGGATAGACGTAGCTTTCGACCGTTTTCGATCCCGCGATCAGCATCGCGACGGGAATGCCAAACAGCGCGGAAAGCGCGAAGCCGCAGACCGTGGCATAGGTCGTCGGCCAGGACTGTCGCAATAGTTCCGGCCAGTCCGTGCGCAGCACCGCGATGACATCGCCCGGCGACGGGATCTGGTAGGCGGGGATCTTGAACAGCCGGATCGCGAGATCCCAGGCCACGACGATGAACACCAGGAACAGAAACGGCCGAATCCAGGCCGCATTCAGCATCTTGGACACCGCACTCTGCGGCTTCAACTCAGCCACGTCTCACTCCCGGTATTCTTGTTCGTTCGGGGAGAAATTAACCCGTTGGATAAATACTGTCCAGAGCTTTCCGTGTGACCTTTTGCGCGGGGGTTCCGGGCAAGTTTGGGCTTTTGAGATCGAAGACCTGGCCAAATCCTCGGCGTCGTCCTGGCGAAGGCCAGGACCCATAGCCACAGGGTGAAATTTGGCGAAGACCGGTCGTTCGGGATTAGCACCGCGCACAGTCGATAGATCACGCGGTATGGGTCCCGGCCTTCGCCGGGACGACGATGGAGAGGCATATCGCGTCAAACGCACTCATCAGCGCGAGGGCCGAAGCGACGAAATCGCAGCCGCTACACCGTCTGCGCCACAGCCGCGCCCTTCTTCGGCGGCTTCACCACATCGAACAGCGCGGCGGACTGCCCCGTCAGTGCCGCCAGCACGAGACCGACCATGTGCGCCAGCCGCTCGGCCTTGGCGTCCTTGGCGAGCAGGTCGCGGCCGAAGATCACGCTCAGCGTGGCCGAGTTCGATAGATAAAAGAAGCAGAGCCCCGCGATCGAGATGTAGAGCTGGACGGGGTCGACCGCCACCGGGAAGTCGCCGCTCTCGACGCCGCGGCGCACCACGGTGCGGATCATCTCGACGAAGGGCGAGTGCATCGACTTGACCTTGGCCGAGCGCTTCAGATGTTTTGCGCGCGCGAGGTTCTCGGTCTGGAGCAGCGACAGGAATTCGGGATTGCGCAGGAAATAGTTCCAGGTGAATTCGATCAAGCGCCGGATCGCCTCGGGCGGGTCGAGGTGTTCGAGATCGAGCCCCCGCTCCTCGCTGCGGATCTTGTCATAGGCGCCTTCGAGCACCGCGAGATAGAGATCGTCCTTGTTGCCGACGTGATAGTAGAGCATGCGCTTGTTGGCGCCGGCCTGGGCCGCGATGCGGTCGACGCGCGCGCCGGCAAGGCCGTGGGCCGAGAATTCCTGCTTGGCGGCTTCGAGGATGCGCAGCCGCATGCCCTCGGGGTCGCGCTGCCATCTCGGATTTCGCTTTGCCTTTGCCTTCGCCAAACCGGTTGCTCGCTGAGGTGCTGTTAACACGCATGTAACATGCGGGCGCCGTCATTGCGAGGAGCCCTTGCGACGAAGCAATCCAGAATCCCAGCGCGGAGACAGTCTGGATTGCTTCGCTTCGCTCGCAATGACGAGTGGAGAGAACGGCGGCTAATCCACCGGCTTCGGCGAACGCTCCAAGAGGACGGTCTGGATTCCGCAGGTGCCGGTCCGGACCGTCATCACCCGCGTGCCGGGCTTGCGGCCGTTGCGGACTTCGGTGACGTCAAGGCCGGCGGCGATCAGGCGGGCGCGTGTGGCGTCGATGTCCGTCACCCGCCAGCTCAGCCCCCACAGACGATCATGCAGGGTATCGCCGCCTGCGATCGGGCGGCGCACCACCTCGACGATGAGGTCGCCGCAGCGGAAGAACATCAGCTGGCCCCAATCCTGATGCGAGCGGTCGAGCGCCAGGTCGAGCCCGAGCCGCGCGCCGTAAAGTGCGGCGGCACGCTCGGAATCCTCGGTCGTGATCACGACGTGGTCGAGCGCATCGATCGGCGCGATGTCGGTCGCAGCCGACAGCGGGCGCTCCTCGGCCAGCTCGAGGAAGAACATGCGCACGCCCCGCGTCAACTCGGTGGCCGCACGCGTGCGCTTCCAGTGCAGGACGGCGTCAGTTTCGGCGTCGCTGCTTTCGACCTCCGCGACGGGCTCAGGCCTCAAGGCCACCCGCTCCAGCCGCCGGTGCATCCGGCCCATGTCTGCGACACGGAAGCACAGGCTGGCGAGCACGCCCTCGTGGTCATCCAGCAGCGCGCGTGTCCGGTCCGCCGCCACGCTGAAGCCACTCGGCGCCATCAGCTCGATCGTCATGTTCGCGAGCGTGAACAGCACCCGGTCGGCGCCCTCGCCGGAATTCTGCCAGGCCGGCGGACGCCCCAGCAGCGTCTGATAAGCCGCCTTGGCCGCACCGATATCGCTCACCAGAACGACGACGTGATCGAGGCCGGTGATCATGCTCCCCCCCCTTTTTGTCGACGTGGAACATCGGTCCGAAAGACGGCATTTGTCCGGGCTTGGCATTGCCCGATGATGGTCGTATTCGGGCCCCAAGCTGACCTCAAGCGCTTCGGGCGGCCGATTTGCGAATAATTTCAGCGTCCCATCAGCGGAACCGGTGCTAGAGTAAAGCCAGCCGGCCGGGACCACAAAGCGCATCACGGACAAGCAATGCAGGCTCTTTTTATCGGACAGACCTATATCGACGTCGTCTTCATCACCGACCACATGCCGACCGGCGACGAAAAGCACGTGGCCTCGGACTACGCGGTCTCCTTCGGCGGCAACGCGGTGACGGCGGCATTCTGCTGCGCCAAGCTCGGCATCGTGCCCGACATGATCGCCACGGTCGCCAATGACTGGCTCGGGCGCATGTTCCAGGACATGTGCGCGAAATACGCGATCTCGCTGCATGGGCGCAAGGTCAACCAGTCGTCACTGTCCTTCATCATGCCCAAGGACGGCAAGCGTGCCATCGTCCGCTGCCGCGACGACGAGCACATCCATCCGTTCCCGATGCTCAACCTCGGCGGCTGCCGCGCGCTGCATGTCGACGGCCATCAGCCCGATGCCGCGATCCACTACGCAAAGGTCTGCCGCGAGGCCGGCATTCTGACCTCGCTCGACGGCGGCGGCCTGCGCACCAACACCCACGAGCTTCTCGAATACATCGACGTCGCCATCGTCGCCGAGCGGCTGTGCGAGCAGATGGATCTGACGCCGGAGAAAATGCTCGACTATCTCAAGGGCCGCGGCTGCAAGATCGGCGGCATCACCATGGGTGAGAAGGGCCTGCTCTGGTACAACGAGACCGGCGCGGTCGAGACCATGCCGGCGATGCCGATCCCGCGCGAGCGCGTGATCGACACCAATGGCGCCGGCGACGTCTTCCACGGCGCCTATGTCTATTCGTACCTGGCCCATCCCGGCAAAAGCTGGCGCGAACATTTCGACTTCGCCCGCGCCGCTTCGACTTACAAGATCCAGCGCCTCGGCAACGAGGCCGGCCTGCCCACTCTCGTCGATATCGCCAAAGTCAGGCACGAGTTCGAAGTCAGGGTCTAGCTCTTCCTGGAGTGTCGCATGGGACGCGTCTTCGTTGCCGGCAGCATCAACATGGATGTGGTGGCGACAGCCGATCGCCACCCAAAAGTCGGCGAGACCGTCGCCGGCAGGCAGGTGCTGTATTTTCCGGGCGGCAAGGGCGCCAACCAGGCCGTTGCAGCGGCGCGGCTCGGAGCCGGGACCACGCTGATCGGCCGGCTGGGCAAGGATTCCTTCGGCGCCGAGCTGAAGACTTTCCTCCGCGATCAGGGCATCGATCTCGGTTACCTCCAGGAGAGCGCCGAAGCGCATACCGGCACTGCGATCATCACGGTCGCCGAGACCGACAACACCATCGTTGTCATTCCCGGCACCAATGCGCTGGTCGGCGCCGACGACGTCAACGTCGTGCCGCTGGTGCAGGGCGACGTCGCCGTCAGCCAATTCGAGATTCCGCTGCCCGCGATTGCCGCCTTCTTCCGGCGCGCACGGGCAGCCGAGGCGACGACGCTGCTGAACCCGGCACCGGCGCAGAGATTCTCCCGCGAACTGCTCGCGCTCGTCGATGTGCTCGTGCTGAACGAGACCGAGCTCGGCTTGCTCGCCGGCGTCGAACTGTCCGAGGACGACGATGCGGTACGGATCGTCGATGCGGCACGTCAGCTTCAGGCTAATCAGGATCAGACGATTTGCGTCACCCTCGGCAAGCGCGGCGTGCTCGCGCTCGCCGGCCATGAGGAATTTTTCGTGCCCGGCCGTGTGGTGAAGGCGGTCGACACCACCGGCGCCGGCGACTGCTTCGTCGGCGCGCTGGCGGCGCAGTTCGCCCGCGGCGCAGCCTTGCGCGACGCCCTCGCCTTCGCCAACGCGGCTGCATCGATCAGCGTGCAGCGCATGGGCGCCGGGCCGTCGATGCCGACGGCGGCCGAAGTGGCGGCTGTGTTGTAGGAGCCTCTTCGCCTCTCCCCGCGTGCGGCAGGGCAATCGCATATGGATTTCACGAGGATTGTCCATGGGCCGCCTCTCCCGCTTGCGGGAGAGGCCGACGCGCTCGCAGAGCGCGGCGGGTGGGGGCTCTCGCCACGACGGGATATCCTCCCCCAATCTCAACAATCCCGACGCGGAGACACCCCACCCCAGCCCTCCCCCGCAAGCGGGAGAGGGAGCCCACTGCCGATGTCGCCGCATCGTGCGCTCCATATGCGATTGCCTGGCACAAGCGGGGTGAGGTGAAGATCAACGCTCCCGACTCGCCATCTCGAGCTCTGCGAGCAGATCGTCGATCTCCATACGCTTGCGAAAATCCGGATCGACGAAGCGGGCCTTCACGATCCCGTCGCGGCCGACGACGAACACGGCCGGGATCGGCAGCATCCAGCCATCATTGCCGTGAAATTTCGCCATGTCCTGATAGGACAGCAGCCGCTGGATCTCGGCGCCAAGCCAGATCGCCAGGTTGAGCGACAACGCATAGCCGTTGTCGAGATCGGTCAGGATCGGGAATGGCGCGCCAGCGTCGAGCCTGAACGTCCTGGTATATTCCTGCGTCTCCGGCATGATCGCGACGACCCGCGCGCCCATCGCATCGATACGATCCTGTGCCTGGATCACCGCGCGGACATTGAGCCGGCAATAGGGGCACCAATGGCCCCGGAAGAACATCACCGCAACCGGCCCGTTCTCTAGCAGCGACGGCAACGTGACGAGACGTCCGCTCTCGTCAGGCAGCATGAACGGCGGCATCGCATCGCCCGGACGCGGCGCGCTCTCGCCGCCGCCGTTTCCGTTCAATCTGGTCACCAGATGATCGACCGCCTCGCCATAGGCGGGAAAGATCTCGCGCCCGGCATCGGCATAAGCTCGGAGCTGCTCGTTCAGCGTGCCCTCCATGTCCTTGCAGCGCTGGAAGGCAAGCTTGAGCCGTTCGGCATCGGCCGGCGAAAGGGATGTCATTTTGCGCTCCCGCTTTCAGTTCAAATACTACTCGCGTAGTCCGGCCGCCCGCAAGGGAAGCCGTTAGGAGAAGGCCGATGTGGCGACAACCGCGAATGCGGCGCTGGCGATGAGAATCTTGGACAGTTTCACGGGACGCTCCTCCGGATAGACGGGTCCGCCCGCCCCGCCATCAAACAGTGGAAGCCGCCCCGGCGGAAATGCCGATCCACAATCGGTTCGATAGCCGAAACGTATCGCGCCACGATAGCGCGGGGCTATCGCGTTCAGAGTCGTTTCGCATTTCACTCGGCAGAGCGCCGCCTCCATCCTAGCCGCGATCCAAGCTGCCACTCACAGGAGGACTGCCATGAACCGTCAAATCGCATCGCGCCTTGCCAACCTCGCCACGTCGCTTCTGCTGCTTTTCCTGCTGCTGTCGGCCGCAACATCGGTTGCACGAGCCGACAGTGATGACGGCATCGTCCGCGTCAAGAGCGCGATCCCTTTGTCGGAGGCGATCAGCCGCATCAAGGCGGACATCGCCGCAAAGGGCATCAAATTCTTCCTCGAAGTCGATCAGTCCAAGCTTGCCGCCGACGCTGGAATCAAGCTTCGCCCCTCCACCCTGCTGGTCTTCGGCAATCCGCCGCTCGGCACGCAGTTCATCACCTCCAACCCCAACGCCGGGCTCGACTGGCCGGTCCGCCTGTTGTTGACCCAGGATGGCAATGGCGACGTCTGGGCCGTCTGGACGGATTTCGACTGGATCGCAAAGCGCCACAACATCCGGAATCGCGAGGCGCAGTTCAAGATGGCGACCATGGTCGTCAAGTCCATCACGGCCACCATCACCGCCAAATAGCGAGGGTCCGATGGTGTGCCAAACATTCGATGTCGTCATCCTCGGCGGCGGCAATGCCGGGATCGGAGTGACCGGCCCCGTCCGGCGGGCCGGACTCTCCGTCGCGATGATCGAGCCGCTCGATCTCGGTGGCACCTGTCCGAATCGCGGCTGTACGCCCAAGAAGGTTCTGGTCGCCGCCGGCCAGATGCTGCACGACATCGAGCGCGCTGCCGTTCATCATATCGCAGTCGGCAAGCCGCGGCTCGACTGGGCGGCGCTGATCGACCGCGAGAAAAACATGATCAAGGATATCCCCGCCAACCTCGCCCGCGCGATGGCGCGTCGCGAGGTCGAAGTGATCAAGGGGTATGGCACCTTCGTTGCGCCCAGCACCATTCGCGTCGGCGATCGCGTGCTCGAGGCCAACCACGTCGTTATCGCGACCGGTTCGAAGCCGCGGCCGCTACCGATCGCCGGCGCCGAGCACATGATCACGTCGGACGCGATGTTGAGCGATCGCGACTTGCCGGCTTCGGTCATCTTTATCGGCGGCGGCGTAATCTCGCTGGAATTCGCGCACATCTACGCGCGCGCCGGCGCCGGAGTGACGGTTCTCGAGGCGCTGCCACGACTCCTGCCGGCAATGGACGCCGATGCCGTCGCCCAGTTGCAGGCGGAGAGCGAGCGCATCGGCATCAAAGTCGAGGCCGGCGTGGGCGTGCGGAGAATCGAACGGACCGGCAGCCGGTTCAGGGTGGTCTTTACCCGAGATGGGGTCGAGCACGCGGCCGAGGCCGATCGTGTCGTCAACGGTTCCGGCAGGGTGGCCAATACAGGCTCGCTGGACCTTGCGGCCGGCCAGGTCGAACATACGAACGGACGAATCTCGCTCGACGGCCACTTGCGTTCGACCTCAAATCCACGGGTTCATGTCTGCGGCGATGCCGTGCCGATCTCGCCGCAGCTTTCCCCGGTTGCAAGCTATGAAGGCGACATCGTCGGCGGCAACATCGTCGACGGACCACGACATGCGCCCGACTACGCCGGCATGGCTACGGCGGTCTACACCGTGCCGGCGCTTGCTGCCGTCGGTCTGACAGAAGCGACGGCACGGCACAATGGATCCGCCATCGAGGTTCACGTCAACGACATGCGCGACTGGTTTTCCGCCCGCTCCTATGCCGAGACCGTCGCATGGTCCAAAGTGATCGTCGATCGCACCACCGACCGTGTTCTCGGCGCGCACTTTTTCGGCCATGCGGGCCAGGAGCTCATCAACATCTTCGGGCTTGCGATCAAATTTGGCATCACGGCCAGCCAGATCCGCGACAACGTCTATGCCTATCCGACCTTCTCCGCCGACATCAAGCACATGCTTGGGCACGCATAGCGGCTTGCTATGGTTTCGAGAGATACACGGCATTTAAACCAACACGAGATCTCGACCAAACTGATATCGCAGCCGCGGCATTCGAGGTCGCGGCCAACAGAGGAGACTTCCCTATGTTCAACAACATCGGACTTTCCCGGGCGATCTTACCGGGTTTTGCGCTCGTCGGCGCGCTGATGCTCTCTACGCAACCGGTGTTCGCCGGCGAATGCCCGGCCGACAAGATCAAGCCGAACGCGCGGCAGATGGTCGACTACAAGCCCGTCGGCGTTACCGACGTGACACTCGGCATGATCGACCTCGGCAAGCAGCCGGCGCATATCGAAGGCCGCGAGCTGCGCTTCCGCAAGCTGACTATCGAGCCCGGCGGCATCGTGCCCTGGCACAGCCATGACGATCGCCCTGCCCTGATCTTCGTGCAGCAGGGGGAGATCGTCGAATATGCCTCCAACTGCGTCGATCAGATCGTGCACAAGGCCGGCGATCTTCGCCCCGAAGTGTTCGGGACCTCGCATTGGTGGAAGAACCTCGGCAAGGAAACCGTGATTCTTTATGTCGGCGACGTCCGCAAGGATCCGCACGACCACAACATGTAACGAGTCTTTTGGTATCCCGTCATTCCGGGTCTGGCGCCCGGTGCGCCGTCCCGGAATGACAGCAAAGGCTGCACAGGAATCGTGCCATGACCGATCTGTCCGCGCAGATGAAACCGACAGCCACGCAGATGGGTGAGCATTCGCCGGGCGTGGCTTTTCGCTCCCTCGTGATCGGATTGACCGCATTCCTGACTGTGGTCGACCTGTTCGCGACCCAGGCCATCCTGCCGTCGTTGACGCGGCATTATGGCGTCACGCCGGCGGCGATGAGCTTCGCCGTCAATGCCAGTACCATTGGCATGGCGATCGCCAGCCTCGTCATTGGCTTCCTCAGTCCGCAGATCAACCGCCGGACCGGCATCCTGCTCAGCCTGGCGCTTCTCGCGATCCCCACGTCCCTGCTTGCGGCCGCGCCCAATCTTGCGGTCTTTACCGCCTTGCGCGTCGCACAGGGCCTCTGCATGGCTTCCGCCTTTGCCTTGACGCTCGCTTATCTCGGCGAGCAATGCAGCGCAATGGACGCGGGCGGCGCGTTTGCCGCCTACATCACCGGCAACGTCGCCAGCAATCTTATCGGCCGGCTGATCTCGGCCGCGGTCGCCGACGGCCTCGGATTGGCGTGGAATTTCTATTTCTTCGCGGCCCTCAACCTGGCGGGCGCGATGCTGGTCTATTTCACGATCAAGCGCGCGCAACCCATGCACACGATGATGCCGACTGGGTCGCCGCTTGCCGCCATGATCGCGCATTGGCGCAATCCGCGGTTGCGGGCGGCCTACGGTATCGGCTTCTGCATTCTGTTCGCCTTCATCGGCACCTTCACTTTCGTCAATTTCGTTCTGGTTCGGCCGCCGCTGTCACTCGGCATGATGGATATCGGATTGGTCTACTTCGTCTTCCTGCCGTCGGTGGTCACGACGTTGCTGGCCGGCCGGATCGCATCACGCCTTGGAACGCGGCCGGCGATCTGGGGCGGCATCGCCGTGGCGGCGATCGGCTTGCCGCTGATGCTGGCGCCTCATCTGAGCGAGGTGCTCACCGGCATGGTCCTCGTTGGTGTCGGAACCTTTTTCGCGCAGGCCGCTGCTACCGGGTTCGTCGGACAGGTGGCGAGCGAGAATCGCGGCGTTGCCAGCGGCACCTATCTAGCCTGCTATTTCTGTGGGGGGCTGGTCGGCACCGCCGTGCTCGGGCGGCTGTTCGACGCCTTCGGCTGGCACGCCTGCATCGCCGGAGTAGGTCTCGCCCTCGCGGCGGCGGCCCTGCTCACGCTCGACTTGAAGCGCTAGCGCTTGACCGGCGGCTCCTCGTCGGCGATTGCCCGCCACGCGGCGCCGTCGAGATCGTCGTACTGCCCGCTTCGGAGCGACCAGAGGAAGGCGACCAAGCCCGCAAGGCCGAGCATCAGCGCCAGCGGCACCAGGATGACCAGGATCTCCATCACGCGATCTCCCGCGACGCGCGGCGTGCCTGCAGCGAATTCAGCATGACCAGGATCGACGATCCGCTCATGGCTGCCGCAGCGATCAGCGGCGTCACGACGCCGCTGATCGCTACCGGCACGGCCAGGACGTTATAGCCGATCGCAAGCCAGAGGTTCTGCCGCATCAGGCGCAGCGCCTGGTGCGAGGAGTCGATCGCAGCGACGACAGGGGCCAGCGGCCGGCCGAGGAAGACGAGATCGGCGGTCGCCTGGCTGAGATGCGCGGCCGAGATCGGCGACATCGAGACGTGCGCTGCCGCAAGCGAGGGCGCATCGTTCATGCCGTCGCCGACCATCAGCACTTTTGCGCCGCGCTGCTTCAATTGCTCGATCCGCGCGATCTTGTCGGCAGGCGTGACGCCGGCGCGCCACTCGATAATGCCGAGAGCATGGGCCGCAGCCCTCACCGCCGGCTCGCGGTCGCCGGAAAGAATTTCGATGCCGATGTTGCGTGCTTTCAGTGCTGCGATCACGACTTGCGCATCCGGGCGCAGCCCCTGACGCACCGTCAGGATGACCTTTTCGGTTCCCTTGGTGAAGGCCACGATGGACGCTTCTGGATCGAGAGCGGCGTCGGCGCCGATCAACGCCTCGGCGCCGCAGAAGGACGGACGACCAAGGCGCATCTCGACACCGTCGATGGTTGCCCGCACGCCCTGCCCGGCCTCCTCAATCGCACCGACGATCGGCGATCGGGCGCCCGCGGCCTGCGCGACCGCGGCAGCCACCGGGTGATGGCTCGACAGCGCAAGTCGACCGGCGAGCTCGAACAGGTCGGCGGGTATATCGGCTGCGTTCGTCACTTCGAGCTCCGGCAGCGTCAGCGTGCCGGTCTTGTCGAAGATGACATGATCGGCTTCGGCGAGCCGTTCGATGGCGTCGCCCGAATTGAGCAGCACGCCCGATTTGAACATCGCGCTCGAGGTCACGGTCTGCACAGTCGGAATTGCGAGCCCGAGTGCGCAGGGACAGGTGATGATCAAGACGGCAACGCCTGACACGATCGCATCGTGCCAGCTAGCGCCGGCGATGACCCAGCCGAGAATGGTGAGGAACGCGGTGGCATGCACCACCGGCGCATAGAGCCGCGAGGCGCGGTCGGCAAGCCGCATGTAGCGCGAGCGCGCCTGCAGCGCGTTGTCGAGCAGTCGCGCGATTTCCGCCAGCAGCGTCGCCTCGGAGGCCGCGGAGACCCGCACCCGCAGCGTGCCTGAAATGTTCATCGACCCCGCATAGACCTGTGTGCCATGCTCGGCCACAACATAGAGCGTCTCGCCCGTGATCAGGCTCTGGTCGATCTCGGAGCGCCCCTCGATCACGGTGCCGTCGACTGCGCAGCGCTCGCCCGGGCGCAGCAGCACGATGTCGCCGGGATGGATCGCCGCCACCGGCACCTGTGAAATCTCATCGGCCCCGACGAATTTCGCCGCGGTCTCCGCCTTCAGCGCGGCGAGATTGCCGGCGACTGCGCGAGTCCGCCGCCGCATGTTCTGGTCGAGGAAGCGGCCGACCAGCAGGAACGTTAGCAGCATGACCGCCGCGTCGAAATAGGCGTGCTCGGCGTGGTGGAAGGTCTCGACCACGGACATGCCGAGCGCCAGGATCACGCCGATCGAGATCGGGACGTCCATGTTCGTCGTCTTCGCCGACAGCGCGCGCCAAGCCGAGCGGAAGAACGGCTGGCCGGCGTAGGCCGCCGCCGGAAGCGCGATCAGCGCCGACAGCCAGTGGAAGAAGTCGCGCTGCTGGGGCAGCATGTCCGAGACGTTGCCTGACCAGACCGGGATCGACAGCATCATCACGTTCATGGTGGCGAACGCGGCAACGCCGAGGCAGCGCAGCAAGAAGCGTGATTCGGCGACTTCGGTCGCCTCCGCGCTCTCCGTCTCGTAGGGATAGGCCTTGTAGCCGAGCTCCTCGAGCCGATCGATGAAACGAGACGGGTCGAGCGTGCCCTGCTTCCATTCCAGCGCGAGGCGCCGGTCGGTGAGGTTCACACGCGCCAGCGTGACGTCGGGAATGGCGGACAGTCCGCGCTCGATTTTGGCCATGCAGCCGGCGCAGTGAACGCCTTCGACCGCAAGATCGATGTGCTGGACGCCGTCGCCCGCGGTCCGGACGTAGTGCGAGAAGTCCCGCGTGACGTGCATGACGAATTCCTTCAGTTCAGGATCACGCGGTTGCGCGACAGGAACACGCGCTGGCCCCGCGTCTCGCCCTCGATCACCAGGTCCCACTGGCCCGGCGCGATGGAAGCGGCATTGCCGCGATAGATGCCGATTCCGGCCTCGGCGAGCTCGACCGTGAGATCGGCCCGCTTGTCGGTCGGCCGCTCCAGGCGGCCGCCGAACTTCAAACCGCTCATGGGAAGGCCGCCGGCATCGCGCGCCTCGACCTCGAGCGTGGCGCCGCCATCGCTACGGCGCTCGATATGGGCATTGACCTGCCATTTGCGTGCGGTCTGATCCTGCGCCGCCGAGATCTCCCGGTCGTAGCTGAGACCGGCGGCATAAGGGCTGTCGACATCGGTGCCGGGCAGCGTCGCGATCGCGAGCTTCGCCATGGTCACGTTGACGCCGATCACGACGCCGAAGAAGGCGACCAGCATCACCAAGACTTTTGTTCCGGTCAGCGGCTTCGGTGCGGATGCCATGGCGAACTCCGGGACTTTCTCAAGGAGAGACGAAATTGTCGGTGGCGGAAGCGGCCTCGCCGAGGCCGATATCGGTGACGTGGAAGCGGACGGGGATCGACTTCTCCGGATTGCCGTCCGCAGGCGCGGTGACGAGCAGCCGAAGCTCGCTGGTGGTGTCGCGCGGGATGACGATCATCGGCCGGTCCGGCGTCACCGAATCCACGCCGACGACGTGAACCGTGACGTTGACCGGACCGTCGACATCGATCGCGATGACGCGGTCGTAGCCGCTCTTGTTGAGCAATCGGACCGTATAGGCGTTGCGGATCGAGCCGTCGCTGAGCCTGACCGCGACCGGGTTGCGGTCGTGCAGCACGTTGACGTCGAGCAGGCTGCGCGTTGCGAGCGTATAGAGCATGATGCCGCCGACGGCTGCGATGATCGCGCTGTAGATGACGGTGCGAGCCCGCACGATGCGATAGACCGGCGCCTTGCCTTCCTGACGGCGGTGGATGTTGATGTCGTTGTCGTAGCCGATCAGGCGGGTCGGCCGGCCGATCTTCGTCATCACGTTGTCGCAGGCGTCGATGCAAAGCCCGCACTGGATGCATTCGAGCTGCGGCCCGTTGCGGATGTCGATGCCGGTCGGGCAGACCGCGACGCACTGATAGCAGTCGACGCAGTCGCCGGCGTGCTCGCCGAGCGCGCGCAGTTCGGCCGCCTTCTTGACCGAGGTGCGCTTCTCGCCGCGGTCATAGCGATAGGTGACGTTGAGCGCCCATTCGTCGGTGAGCGCGGCCTGGATTCGCGGCCACGGGCACATATAGACGCAGACCTGCTCGCGCATGAAGCCGGCGAGCACATAGGTGGTCGTGGTGAGGATGCCGATCCAGGCATAGGCGATCATCGGCGCCTGGAAGGTGACAAGCTCCTTCACCAGCGTCGGCGCGTCGTTGAAATAGAGCACCCAGGCGCCGCCGGTCCACCAGGCGATCAGGAGCCAGATCGAATGCTTGAGCACGATCTCGGAGATGCGCTCGAGCTTCATCGGATCGGACGAGGCGTCCTTCTTCATCCGCTCGCGCCGGTCGCCTTCGATCAGGCGCTCGACGGCGTAGAACAAATCGGTCCAGACCGTCTGCGGGCAGAGATAGCCGCACCAGATGCGGCCGCCGACCGAGTTCATCAGGAACAGCGCCACCGCCGCCACGATCAAAAGGCCGGTGAAGTAGTAGACCTCCTGCGGCCACAGCTCGATGAAGAAGAAATAGAAGCGGCTGTTGGGCAGGTCGATCAGCACGGCCTGGCTGGGGGCGCCGAGGCCGCGGTTCCAGCGCACGAAGGGCAGGAGGTAATAGATGCCGAGGCAGAACGCCATCAGGCCCCATTTGATCCGGCGGAATGTACCGGAGACGCTCTGCGGATAAATCTTCTTGCGGGCGGCGTAGAGCGGCCCGCAATTGTCGTCCGATGTGAGTTCGTTCGGGTTCACGGTCTTGTTCATCGCCTGGAGCTTTTCGAGAGGTGCGATTAAACGTAGACCCGGCGCCGGAGCGTCAGTTGATCCAGCGCAAGCGGGGGCAATTTGTTCGCCCCGTTTTTCGCCGATTCGCTATTTTCCGCCGCCCAGCGAGTGGACATACACGGCCATCGCCTTGATGGTGGCGGGATCGAGCCGCCCTTCCCAGGCCGGCATGACGCCGGCGCGGCCCTGGCCGATGGTCTCGATCAGGATTGCCTCATCCGAGCCGTAGAGCCAGATCTTGTCGGTCAGGTTGGGCGCACCGAGCTCCTGGTTGCCCTTGCCGCCATCGCCGTGGCAGGCGACGCAATTCTCGGCGAAAATCTTTTCGCCCTTGGCGGCATCAAAGTCCTTCCGCGTCGGGAGTCCCGACAACGAGCGGACATAGTTGGCAACCGTGACGATCTCGTCCGGCTTCAGCACGCCGTCCTTGCCGAAGGCGAGCATCTGGCCCTCGTGCGTCTTGGCATGGCCGGAGCGCGCGCCGAACTGGATGGTCTGCATGATCTGGTCGAGCGTGCCGCCCCACAGCCAGTCGTCGTCGTTGAGGTTCGGATAGCCCTTGGCGCCGGCGCCGCCGCTGCCGTGACACGGCGCGCAGTTGTCGCCGAACACGGTCTTGCCCTTGGCACGGGCCAGCGCCAGCAGCGCCGGATCCTTCTCGATCTCGGCCAGCGAGGCCGCACCCAGCGCCACCATCTTGGCTCCACGGATCGTCTCGAGGTTGGCCAGCTCGACCGCGACGTCGGCTCGCGAGGAGTACCCCATCACGCCGCGGGTATTGCTGGAGATCAGCGGCCAGGCCGGATAGATGATCCAGTAGCCGATCGCCCAGACGATGGTGAGGTAGAAGGTGATCACCCACCAGCGCGGCAGCGGCGTGTTGAGCTCCTTGATGCCGTCCCACTCATGCCCGGTCGTGGACCTGCCGGAAACGGAATCGATGTCGTTATGATGATCGGTCATGATCTCTTACTCCTCCCGCAACGGCAGGTGTGCCGCTTCGTCGAAAGCAGCCTTGTTACGGGGCCAGAATGCGTAGGCGATGATCGCGAGAAAGATCGCGACGAAGACCGGCGTCCAGATCGTGGTCACGAGACCGGACGCAAGATTGTCGAGTGTCAGGATGGCTTTCATCGTTCTTGCCTTCTCAGCGAAGATTGGCTTTCTCGTTGTAGAGCTTGAAGTCGACCAGCGTGCCGAGCATCTGCAAGTAGGCGATCAGCGCGTCCATCTCGGTCGGCGTTCCGCTCTTGCCGTCGAAATTGCGCACCACCGCCTTGGCGTAGCGCTTGCCGAAGGCATCGCTGCCGGCGTTGTCCGGATCGGCCTGGGCCTTCATGTCGGCGCCTGCATTGGCGATCTGGTCGTCGGTGTAGGGCACGCCGACGGTCCTCAGCGTGCGCATGTGATCGGCGATCGTATCCGGATCCACCTCGGTCTGCGCGAGGAACGGATAACCGGGCATGACCGATTGCGGCACGATCGCGCGCGGGTTGGTCAGATGGGTCACGTGCCAGTCGTCGGAATATTTGGCGCCGACGCGGGCAAGGTCCGGACCGGTACGCTTCGAACCCCACTGGAACGGGTGGTCGAACATGCTCTCGGCGGCGAGCGAGAAGTGCCCATAGCGCTCGACCTCGTCGCGCAACGGACGGATCATCTGCGAATGGCAGAGATAGCAGCCCTCGCGGACGTAGACGTTGCGGCCGGAGAGCTCCAGCGGCGTGTAGGGCCTGACGCCGTCGACCGCCTCGATCGTGCTCTTGAGGTAGAACAGCGGGGTGATCTCGACCAGGCCGCCGATGGCGATCACGAGGAGGATGCCGACGACCAGGATGATCGAGTTCTTTTCGAAGACTTGGTGGCGTGTCCAGAACGACATGGCTTTAGCTCCTCATTCCGCCGGCTGAAGAGCGACGGGCACCTGGACTTCTTCCGCCTCGCCAACGCGAACGGTCATCCAGAGATTGTAGGCCATGATCAGCGCGCCGATCAGGAACAACGCCCCGCCGGCCGCACGGATGATGTAGAAGGGATGCATCGCCTCGACGGTCTCGATGAAGGAATATTCGAGGAAGCCGAGCGA